>JAHFIV010000031.1 GCA_023246225.1 bacterium | reverse complement strand
TGCGTTGGTCTTTTTAGTGGTCACATTTCAGAATCGGAGGTTCATCATGGACATGTCGACGGATTTACTCGCGGGCGGTTTGCTGCAAGCGTACAGCGTTGCCCTCATCGCAGGTATCTTGAGTGTTGCGACGCCGTGTGTGCTGCCGATGCTTCCGATCACCTTGAGCATTCTCGGTGCATCGAAGGAGACGTCGCGTCGCCGCTCGCTCGCGGTGAGTGCAGTGTACGTCGCGGGGATCGTCATCTGCTTCACTTCGCTCGGGATTTTCTCGGCGCTCACCGGCAGTCTGTTCGGTTCGCTTCTCGGTCACCCGGTGACCGCGATCGTTCTCGCGACGATCTTCGTTCTCCTCTCGGGGAGTTCGTTCGATCTGTACGAGCTCAGGTTGCCGAACGCGCTGATGCAGCGATTCAGCAGCATGGGAGGCGCAGGTTTCTCTGGCGCGTTCGTCATGGGCCTTGTCGCCGGATTCATCGCCGTGCCGTGCATCGGTCCGGTGCTGCTCGGCATTCTCACCTACGTCTCCACGAATGGAAACGTTGTGGTCGGAGCGACACTGCTCGCGACCTACGCGCTCGGATTCGGACTGCCGTTCATGGTGATCGCGGTGTTTTCTCTCACGATTCCGAAGCGGGGATCATGGATGCGCGCGGTCAAGAGCGTGTTCGGTGTCGCGCTACTCGTCACCGCGTTCTGGTTTCTCAGCGGTGCATTTCATTCGCTCCGAGAGCACGCGAACAGCGTTGCTGGCGCGTTCCTCGTCATCTTCGGCATCGTGATCGGTGCGCTGCATCGTCACTTCGACGGATCGACCGGTGACCGTGTTCGCAAAGCACTCGGCATCATCGCGTTGACCGCGGGATCGGTTCTGCTCCTCAACGTGGTTCTTGCACCTCCTCCCCAGGAAAACTGGTGCCAGGAAACAGGCGATGGCGCCTGCATCGCTTCGGCATGTGCTACGCACGAGCGCACTGTCGTCGACTTCGGTGCCGAGTGGTGTCCTGCCTGCAAAAAGCTGCAGAACATCACGTTTGCGGACAGTGAAGTTCGTAAGCGACTCAAGAGCAAGGGTCTGGTGTACGTCGATGTCGATCGCGCCGAAGCGCTCGCGAAGAGCTACAATCTGAAAGGTGTTCCCGAGATCGTTTTTCTCGACAACACCTGTCATGAGGTGAAGCGGGTGGAGGAATACACACCGCCGCAAGAGTTCAATCGCATCTTGGATTCACTCTGAGCTCGCCCTGCACTGATATAGTGCGGGGCATTTTCATATCCCCTCTATTCTTGTTACACTTTTTTCATGACGCTGTTTATTGTCGGGCTGAAAGATCAAGCAGGAGAACGGATCGCCGACTATGCTCGCGCGGAAGGTTTTTCAGTGACACAACTCGAAAATGTGGATCAACTTCCTGATGCGCTGCAAGAAGGAGATAGGGTTGCGACAGCACTCGCGACCGCTGGCGATTTGATCACCGCGATGCATTCGCGCACTGTGCCGTTGAATCTCGAAGTGCTGATCGTTACACCTGACGGTATGGCACCAACAGAATACGGCGCAAAAGTTGATGGTATGCGATTTACGTATCTTGCACATGCAGACGCACTTTCATTTAGTTAAAAGCAACACGCATGGATCCTAAACCAAGTTTAGAAACGGGGATGGAGTTGCCACCATCGGTTGAAACGCCAAACAATGCACCAGAAACAAAAGAAAAAGAACCAGCGCCGTCGTTGCTTCCTGGCACAGAAACCGAGCGTCAAGAAAAATCACGAGAAGTGGGATTTGATAACTCGCCCGAAGCAAGGGTTAGAGATGTATTGTCGCTCGCTGGTTCAGGGTTATCAGCTGAGCAGGGTTCGCAACTCGCGACCATGCTCGCTTCGGAGAACAGTGTTTCGACGCAACAGTTGGAGCAATTTTTTCCTGATCCGAAAGATCGTCGCGAGTGGGCAAAAACACTCGCGACGACACTCGAAAGTAAAGTAAAAGCTTCAGGATTTGTTGAACGAGTAAAACTTTTTTTTACGAAGACGAATGCGCACACAAACGAACGTGCGATGCTTCTCGCTCGTGCGTTGCAGTGGCAAGGAGAGCAAAGCGGTCGGCAGGATATTCGTGTGCTTTATCCTGCATCTGGCGAAGATACGATCGACGTGCTTCGTACGGTCGGGAACACACCACTTGAGCAGGTGACGTGCGTGACAGATGCAGATCGGCCATTCCAGCAAGCTCTGCAAAAAGTGGAGAAGCAAGGGAAGAAAGCGGAAGCGGTAACATCGTATCTCGGTGAGGCGATGAAAGCAGACAAAGAAGGAAACATTGCGGTGCCAGAAGGTTCCGCCGACTGCCTACTCGTCGATGCGTCCGGTGTCGGCGCGCTCATGGAAACACAAAAAGAATTTGGAGATGCCCGTTTGACCGACACGATCAATCGTCTTGTTCCAGAAGGAGGCACGATCGTTGCGATAAAAGCGATAAGCATGGGCAGCAACGTCGCAAAAAATGACACCACCATACGTGCGTTTATTAGCAGACTTCCGCCAGGTGAATATCGGTTCGTTGCAGAAACCGGGGATGGTTTTATTATTCAACGAGTAAAGAAAGAGAAAGCTGCGCTAGAGCAACAGGCTGCGTAGTCGTCTTGGGAACCTTGCGACAACGCCACAAATCATCTACACTCGCCGTGAATTCATTTACTTATTTTTTTATGTTGCAACGTTCACTCATTCTTCTCAAGCCTGATGCGGTCGATCGCGGTCTTGTCGGCGAAATCATCTCTCGTTTCGAGCGGGTCGGTGCTGCGGTGATCGGTTTGAAGATGCTCGTTGCGAATAAAGAAACTGCGATGCAGCACTACACGGAAGATTTGGCGAAGCGTCGTGGTGAAAAAGTGCGCGAACTGATGGTGGCGATGCTCACCTCCGGCCCGATCGTTGCGATCGCGCTCGAAGGCGTCGAGATCGTTGAGGTCGTGCGCAAAATGGTTGGTGCAACAGAACCAAAATCAGCTGCGCCCGGCACGATCCGCGGCGATTACGCGCATGTTTCATTCAAGTACGCAGATGAAAAAGCGATCGGTGTGTTCAACCTGATCCACGCATCTGGCTCGCCCGAAGAAGGGGAGTCCGAAGTGAAGGTGTGGTTCGCACCAGAAGAAATCGTCGCGTATTCGCCGACGTACACCAAGTACACGATCGCACGCTGACGCGCATTTCCTTTGTGCGCGTCATCCCGGACGGACGTCGCTGGGCGACGGCCGATCCGGGATCTAGGTTTTATCCACACATAAAGATTGCGCGTGGCGAGAGGGGTGTTACGATGTACGTGCTTGTTGTGAGCAATGTTCTTTGGAAGGAGTTTCCAAGGTGTCGGGTCTGGTCGTTCGAGCATCGAACGTCAGGATCCGACACTTTTTTATATTGTGAACCGCCTAGCGAGTTTCTGTTGCCGGGAATAGCGCGGCATGGTATAGAGAATGCATGCGAGACAAACGCCCACTCATCTTTAGAATCATCGTGATCGTTGTCATTCTTGGCACGGTCGGTGCGTTTGCTGCTGTTCGATATTCTGAACGCAACGCTGCGCCAGATCACCGCGATGCTCTCGCGGAGTGTCTTACTGCAAAAAATGCGAAGATGTACGGTGCCTACTGGTGCCCGCATTGCCAGGCGCAGAAAAAAAGTTTCGGCAACGCGTTTAAAAAAGTCACTTACGTGGAGTGCGCGATTCCTGGTGACTCACAAAATCAAACACAAGCGTGCAAAGATGCGAACATCAAAGGATACCCGACGTGGGTTTTTGCGTCTGGTGATCAGGTTTCTGGCGAGCAGTCGCTCGAAACCCTCGCCGGAAAAGCGGGGTGCGATTGGAAACCGTAACGTTGACCTTTCGAGACTACACTGCTAGGGTCTCGGAATGAAAAAGATTCCTTCGCGATATTATCTCGAGGAGAGTCGTGAGGCGTTCATCGCGGACGCGCTCATGATAGCGGGTATTTTTTCCTGTTCGCTCCTCGTGCTCGCACTGATACTTATTCGATCGGGACTACTCCCCGTTATTTTTTGAACGACCGTACAGAGATTCTATGGGCGCACATCGTGAACGTTTAAAAATTGCACTGTTTCAACTTCGCGAGAATGAAGAAACGAAGCAGATCGATTACGAATCATATCTTGCCGCGACCGGTCTGTCGCCGGAACAACTTCGCGCATTCGATGTTGTAGAACGCGCACCGACCGCATCTGATGTGTACGGGGTCGATGCGATTATTGTTGGTGGTGCAAAATGGTCGGTGTGGGAAGATGTGCCGCATCAGGCCGCGCTGATCGAAGTGCTGAAAGCTGCCCGAGAAAAGAGAACGCCGATTCTCGGTATTTGTTTCGGTGCACAACTTCTCGCGCATGCGTTTGGTGGCGAGGTTGTTCGTGATGAGGAGCATGAGGAGTGGGGGACGTTTCAAATTGAAACGACCGACGATGCGATCACCGATATATTGCTCGCCGATGCGCCATTTTCTTTTCCCGCACAATGCGCGCATCATGATCGCATCAATAAAATGCCGATCGGTGCGATGCTGCTCGCTTCGAGTGCGCAGTGCGGGGTGCAGGCGTTCGTGATTCCGGGCACAGATATCTATGGATTTCAGTTTCATCCGGAGCGCAGCAAGGAAGCATACGAAAAGTTACTCCAGATGAAAGGTCGTGATTATTCTGCAGATCAAGCCGGTCTCGAAAAAATCTACGCGTCACTGAAAGAAACAAAAGAAGCAGCGACTCTTATCACGAAATTCATCGATCGCATCGTTCTCGCCAGAAAATAGTTTTTGCTTGTCATCCCGGCCACCCACCTTGTTATTCCGGCCCCCTTTTTTTGTCATTCCGGGCCGTGACCCGGAATCCAGAAAATAATAAGGATAAATATTGTATTTCAGATCTTTCTTGTTGTGTGGATTCCGGCTCAAGGCCGGAATGACAGAAGGGGATCGGAATAACAGTGGAGTTAATGGCATGACAATGAATTTACGAGGTGCTATTCTCATTAGTAGGATCCTTCGCACGGAAAAAGTTTTGGGACAACTCTTCGACTCAGGAATTTTATCTGCGCAATCACCGTGGTGGTTGCCAGCGAATTCCAGCGACCCACCGTCGCCCACGGCGCCTCGTCCCTGGGTTTTCCTGAAAAGGAGGACTCGGAGATGAGCATCGTGTTCGGCGCGCTTTCCGCAAAACTGCGGGGCAAGGTCCGACTGGAAAGAGCCAAAACTTGACCGTCCCCGAGGGGTCCTTTAGTTTGCAACGATGAGGACTACTCGGGCCATAGTATAGTGGTAATACACGCCCTTGGGGTGGGCGAGTCGAGGGTTCAATTCCCTCTGGCCCGACCAAAGAAAAGTGTCCCACTCTGTGGGGCACTTTTCTTTGTTTGGCAGGAGTAGAGGGAATTGAAGGGTGCGAGAGGCCTGCTCGCCGGCGAGCAGGCCGGTGCGCAGCACCCCGGACCACGAGTCGGAGCGAGTGGAATTCCCTCTGGCCCGACCACGAAAAAACGACAGCGCAAGCTGTTGTTTTTTCGTGAGCCACGTGAACTGGACCACAGTCCATTCTTTACGTGGCCACGTATGGCGCATGATGAGAATAAAAAACTCGCCGGCCATCAGATGATGACCGGCGATCGTCGTTCTAGGCTTGCGCGAGGTCGAGCGGTCTTCCGTTCGTGTCGATGCGGTACGTGCACGCGAGCAACTTGTCGGTCGGGAAGAAGTACGCCTCGCCGTCGATGTCGGTGCGGATCGCGAGGCTCCTCTCGAGCATGTCCTGCACCCCGATGAGAAGCGTCTCCGGCGGGCGGCCGTGACCCATCGTCCAGGTCACCGCCGGCTCCTCCTCGAACGGTGGCGGCGGCACTTTGGTCATGCAGAGCAGCACACGCGCCGTCGTGCTGTAGCGCATGTACGTGTTGCGCAGCATGCGCCACGGCACGCCGTGCCACTCTCCGTTCTGCACCGCGAGCATGATCAGCAGCTTGCCGACCCACTGGCTCTCGGCCTTGCCGGTGTTGACGCTGACTGGATCGACGAACTCCGTGGCAGGGCGCGTGAGCAGAGCATCGCCTCCGAGTTGCGTTGCGGGTACGAGAGCGCCGTTCAGAAATTTCTGTATTCGGGACACGTGATTCCTCCTTTTGTGCGTGGTCACCATGACCGCGTCTGCCACAGTATGCTATCTTTGAAGGACTTTGTCAATGATTATGGACAACTTAAGCTCAATCTTGTGAAAAAAGCATTTTTTTGCTATACTACCTAAGGAACCTCTGAAAAACTCTCTATCCCTCGTTTCCCGCTCCGGAATATAGTTTTTCAGAGGTCCCTAAGCATAAGTTATCTCTTATTTTTTTATGGGCGTAGAAGGAAGAGGGAATTCAGAAGGCGTTGTAGGAAATTGGAAGGAAGATGCAGCAAACGCCGAGAAAAGGGCAGCAGAAATTGCGAAACTTGAAGCAGAAGGGGGTGGCGCGGCGACTGCCGACCCTAAGAGAGAAAAAACCGAGGGTGGTATTCAAGCTGAAACAAACGCTTCCCGCCCGAAGGGCGAGATGCCATTTCAAGCTATGCCGAACATCGGATTAGACAAACCGCAGTTCACCGTTTCCATGGAAGACCCAGGACCAGAAGAGGATGGCGAAAAATAATATATCATTAGCCTCGTCACTATGAGAGGGGAGATGGGTTCTGCGCCGGGACACCACGATGCGGGGAAAAAGAAACCGCCGATTGATGCGAGTAAGATAATAGAGCTCGCCGATGAAGACTTTGAAATCGAAGAAAATCTTGAGGGTCCTGAAGTCAGGCTTCAACCGGACACCACGGAAGAGGAAGAACTTTCCGGCGCAGACATTATTGAGTCGCACGAGATTCCCAAACCGGTCGGAGAGGTAACGAGCAAATCGATCAACAGCCCGCTCCATCCCGGTCATAATGAGGATGCCATTCTCGGTGATCATTATCGTATCGCACACGAACTCGCGAATCCGCCCGTTTTAAAAACATCCGATGTCGCTCGCGACCTCGCGGCTGTTCGTCGTGCGGGCGAAACCGAGTTGCAACTCTCGTCTCGTCTCAATGAGCGGCAGGTGCATGCCGTGCTCGATGGCATGGAGGGGAAAAAGAAAAATGGTTCCGGGTACATTGCGAGCCGTCTTTCGTCAGCGAGCATCGCTGAAGTGATAGCAGAGATGCCGATCGACGCGAATGCAGAAATGACACGGCAATCTTTTGAAAATGCTTTGATGGCTGCGCATCAAACTGTTTCGGAGTACAAGGTCGGTAAAGGAGAAGAGTTTGCTGACATGGGAACGACGGCAGATCTTATCCGAACGATTGAGACAGAAAATGCTGTTGTTGTCGGACATATTGGCGATGGACGCGTCTACCATTTTGATAGTGCTACAGGAAGACTTGCGCAAAAAACCGAAGACGACGGTGCTGCGAAATATTTACGTGATCGTAAGCAGATCGATCAAGAAGATTTTGATCGTATTATGAACGCCAGCGGTGTGGGAGATTTTGATGATAACGAAAACACTACACCAGCAGCTTCGGAAAAAAATAAAAAGCTCAGATATCTTTTTGGGAAACGTAACCAACTTGCATCCACGATCGGCAACCCGAGCCCTGATGGAAAAGACCCTAAACCAACCACGCTAGTGTTCACTGTTAAAAAGGGTGACCTAGTATTCGTGGTCAGCGACGGTATCGGCGATACGCTCAC
Organism: bacterium; assembly: GCA_023246225.1. Taxonomy (GTDB): domain Bacteria; phylum Patescibacteriota; class Patescibacteriia; order SG8-24; family SG8-24; genus JAHFIV01. The sequence goes on along the minus strand of JAHFIV010000031.1, from coordinate 5,474 downwards.
CAACGGAACGATCGAAAAAATTTTGCGTGACGGCGGTGGCATAGAAGAATTGATCGCCGCTGTACAAAAAGAGAATCAAGGTGGTGGTAGAGCAAAACCTGACGACGTTTCCGCAACGATGATTGAAATCGGTGGAAAAGGAGCTCGGCAAGAAGCACAGGCGCGCGCTTTAGAGCAAAGGCAACGTGACGAGCAGGCACTGCAAGCACGTAAGAACGCCGCGCTCGCGCCAAAACCCACCGAATCTTCCGGTGGTGTAAGAGGATTGTGGAGAAAATTGTTTGGCGGGTAAATTACGTCTCGCGATGTATATCACGTCAAGAAAAACCCACACCGATGCGTGTGGGTTTTTCTTGCCTTGCGGCTCGTGGTTTGAGAGAATGACTTTACGTTACGCCCTGCCGTCGGAGGCGGATCAGCCTTTGGCTGACGCAGTGACCTTCGCCTTGAGCGTCTTGGTCATCGTCTTCAAGCAACGGGTGCAGAGTTTCATATTTTGACCACCGATGCGGCGCGACTGAAGGTTGGCAAACTGCTCCCGTTTCGTCGCGATATTCGAGTGGCTTCGTGAGTTGCCCCGGTTCGATCCGCGGCTGCAACGATCGCAAATTCGTGCCATACTAATCACCTCAATCATTAAGTGGACGCACTGTAGCATGACAGCGCGTCTTGTGCAAGAGCCATGAACAGTCTCATCCACATTTTCCTCGGTCTCGGTGCGATGCTGATCGCGCTCACGGTGCATGAGTTTTGTCATGGGCTCGCTGCGTTTTTAATGGGAGACGAAACCGCAAAGCGCGCTGGCCGACTTACCCTCAACCCCGTCGCGCACATCGATCCGGTCGGTACGATCCTGATCCCACTCATTGGTGCGTTTTCGGGTGTGCCGATTTTTGGTTGGGCGAAACCGGTGCCGTACAACCCCCACAATCTTCGCTATAGAAAATGGGGCCCCGCACTCGTTGCGTTCGCTGGCCCTGGATCGAATTTCCTGAGCGCCATTCTCGCGCTCATCGGACTCAAACTCTCGCTCACTGTTTTTGGTTTCGGTCCCAACAATCTTCTCGTGATTTTTTTGGTGCTGCTCGTGTCGATCAACGTCGTGCTCGGCGTGTTCAATTTTATTCCCGTCCCGCCACTCGACGGGTCCAACATGCTCAGCGTTTTTCTTGATCACCCGAAATATCGCGAAATCCGATTCCTTCTCGAAACCAAAGGCCCGATGTTTCTGATGATTTTTATTTTGCTTGATTTCTACACGTTTCATATTCTCGGAACGATTTTTGGCGCAGCGATTTCATTCACTTTTTCTCTTGCGGGATTGTAGCGTGGGGATTGACAAAACAGCGTTTTTGTGGTATTGTGTACGGTCATAAATGACCCGCTGGCGCGGCTCGCCAGAAAGTTCGTGATGTACCGGAGGATACCATGTATTTGATTACGTCCAAGCAGATCTTCGATTCCGCTTGTCAGCTCGACGATTCGAAGCTGGAAGGGCTGGTCAACGACCTGAGGATCGAGCTCGAGGCTCGTCGACAGTCGCCTTCTGGTCGTATCCGTCTGACGATTCATCCGCAGCCGCCGGCGTCCGCCAACAAGGTGGAGTTCGTGAAGACGGTCCGTAGGCACACCGGACTCGGTCTCTTCGAGGCCAAGAGCCTTACGGAGACAGGGGGAACGATCGAGCTCGAGGCGACGCACGTGGCGCTTAGAGAGTTCAAGGCGTTCCCGAGCAACTGCACCATCGAGGAGCTCCCGCCGCCGGCACCGACCGCAACCTGACCGCAACGTCTCAGCGCGCACCCAGGAACATCGTTTCCTGGGTGCGCCTTTCGTTTTCATGAATATCAGGTACCCATTGACGAAAAGAGACTTTTTTGCTACGTTTTGGTTCTCGGGTCGATAGCTCAGTTGGTTAGAGCTGCGGTCTTTTAAACCGTAGGTCCTGGGTTCGAGTCCCAGTCGACCCACCAGTGGGATAGGTAACAAGGAGGATACTCATGAGTGAGGAGAGTACGCAGAACGTCGTCGTGAGTCCCACGAACACCATTGTGGATCTCGATCTCGATCCACCTAGCTTCGTCGACTGGACGATCGAGTCGCATACGAGGGGTGGCAAGATCGATGTCGCAAAGACGAAGATCGGGCTGCACCTTAGCGAGGTGCAGCAAAAAGGAGTGTGGGGCACAACGTTCCGTAAAGAACTGCAGGACAAGCCGGTTCTGAACATCAACCTACTCACTTTTTATCTCGCGAACCCCAGCCTCATTCCCGAGGACTGGAAGGGAAAGCAGATCTTCTTCTGGGGGACGATTCGTCGCGATCCACTCGGCGGCCTGTGGGTTGGCTACATGTACTGGAGCGGCGAGCACTGGTGGTGGGATCACCGCTTGATACCCCTCAATCGTTGGTCTTCCAACCACTACGCAGCGATCCTCGAGCCCTAACCCGTCATCTCCAAACACAAGAGCCTCGAGCGATTCTCGCCGGGGCTTCTTTTTTATGCGGGATTTGTAAGCCGTGCATCGTCCTTGACGCTTCGAAACGCCCGTGGTACTTTGTGCCCACTAGATCATACTCGATCGCAAGCAACCTTTTTTTGTTTATGCCAACGATGAACCAACTTCTCCGTAGCGGAAGGAAGACCAACAAAGCGAAATCAAAATCGCCAGCACTTCAGTTTACACTGGACACTCTTCACCGTAAGCGAACATATCTTCAGCGCGGCACATCGTTCAAACGCGGCGTGTGCGTGAAGGTCACCACCATGACCCCAAAGAAGCCGAACTCAGCGCTTCGCAAGATCGCACGTGTTCGTCTCTCGAACGGCATGGAAGTCACCGCCTACATCCCTGGTGTCGGCCACAACCTGCAAGAGCACTCGATCGTGATGATCCGTGGCGGCAGGGTGAAGGACCTTCCAGGTGTGCGCTATCACATCGTCCGTGGTGTGTACGACGCGCAAGGTGTCGAAGGTCGCCGTCGCGGCCGCTCAGTGTACGGACAGAAACGACCGAAGAAATAGAACTGACTTTCTGAAATTATGCGCGGTAAACCAGCACCAAAGCGCCTCATCCAACCGGATCCAAAATACCGGAACGCGGTGATCGCCAAATTCATCAACTACGTCATGCGTGACGGCAAAAAGACGACTGCGCAGAACGTCGTATTTGGCGCATTCGAGATTATCGCTGAACGGACCAAAGAAGATCCGCTCGATGTTTTTGATAAGGCGATGAAAAATGTGCAGCCGACCGTTGAGGTGAAATCCAAGCGTGTCGGTGGCGCGAACTATCAGATTCCGATTCAGGTTCGCGGAGAGCGCCGCATCGCACTCGGATTCCGTTGGGTGATCGCCGCTGCGGACGCCAAGAAAGGTCGTCCGATGGCGGAGAAGCTCGCTGCAGAATTAATTTCTGCAGCAAACAACGAAGGCGACGCAGTGAAAAAGAAAATGGACGTGCATCGTATGGCGGATGCGAACAGAGCGTTCGCACATTTCGCCAGATAATTCGTTTCTGAATTAGAACCGCCCGTTTTCGACGCCACGCGCCTCGCGTCGCATCCGAAAACGGGCGGCATTCGTTGGATCGAACATCCTACATTTTATGCCCCGAAAATTTCCTCTCGAAAAATTCCGCAACATCGGCATCATCGCACACATCGACGCTGGCAAGACGACCGTCTCCGAACGCGTCCTTTTTTATACCGGTAAAAAACACAAAATCGGCGAAGTGCATGAAGGCGAAGCGACGATGGACTGGATGGAACAAGAGCGCGAGCGCGGCATCACGATCACCGCCGCAGCAACCACCTGTTTTTGGAAAGATCACCAGATTAACTTGATCGACACACCGGGCCACATCGACTTCACGGTTGAAGTGAAACGCTCACTTCGCGTGCTCGACGGTGCGTGCGTGATTTTTGACGGCGTCGCGGGTGTCGAGCCACAATCCGAAACCAACTGGCACTACGCCGACGACTATAAAGTGCCGCGTATTTGTTTCATCAACAAACTCGATCGCACCGGCGCCAACTTTTACGCCGACGTGCAGTCGATTCATGATCGCCTCACCAAAAACGCGTATCCGCTCCAGCTTCCGATCGGTGCGGAGTCGGATTTCATCGGCTTCATCGACCTTCTCAACCGCAAGACCGAGATCTACAAGGATGACATGGGTCAAAACATCGAAGAAGGCGAGATTCCCGAAGACATGAAAGAAAAAGCAGAGGAATATCGTGCGAAATTGGTCGAAGCGATCGTCACCGCGAGCGCTGACGAAGCGACGATGGAGAAATTTTTGAACGGCGAAGAGATTCCCGTGCCGGAACTGAAGAAGATGCTCCGCAAAGCGGTGATCGCGTTCGAGATCGTACCGATTTTGTGCGGCAGTGCGCTCAAGAACAAAGGCGTGCAGTTCATGCTCGACGCGGTCGTTGATTATCTTCCGTCGCCGCTCGATGTGCCACCGGTCAAAGGCACCGATCCTGATGATAAAGAAAAAGTGTTGGAGTGCCCCGCGAAGGACGACGCGCCGTTCGCTGCGCTCGCATTTAAAGTTGCGGCCGATCCGTTCGTCGGCAAACTGTGTTTCTTCCGCGTGTACTCCGGCACGCTCAAGTCCGGCTCGTATGTGCTCAACACCACGTCGGGTGAGCGTGAGCGCATCAGTCGTATCGTGCGTTTGCACGCGAACTCTCGCGAGGACATCGATGAAATTCAGGCAGGCGACATCGCCGCAGCCGTGGGTTTGAAGTCGACCTTTACTGGTGATTCGCTGTGTGATGAAAATCGTCCGATCATGCTCGAGCACATCACGTTCCCTGAACCGGTGATCTCGCTCGCCGTCGAACCGAAAACAAAAGTCGACCAAGAAAAAATGGGCGTCGCGTTGCAGAAACTTGCAGAAGAAGATCCGACGTTTCGTGTCAAAACTGATGAAGAGACCAGCCAGATCATCATCTCCGGCATGGGCGAGCTGCATCTCGACATCATCGTCGACCGCATGAAGCGCGAATATAAAGTGGAGTGCAACGTCGGTCGTCCGCAAGTTGCGTATCGCGAAACGGTTACTAAGTCCGCAGAAGCGGAAGGAAAATACATCAAACAGTCCGGTGGTCGCGGTCAGTACGGACATTGCTGGATCAAAGTGGAACCGCAGCCGCGCGGCGCAGGTTTCGAGTTCGTTGATGATATTAAAGGTGGTGTGATTCCGCGCGAATTCATCCCCGCGATTCAGAAGGGTATCAAAGAAGCGCTCGATCGCGGCATTCAGGCCGGCTACCCGGTCGTCGACGTGAAGGTGACGGTGTACGATGGTTCCTACCACGACGTCGACTCGAGTGAAATCGCATTCAAAGTTGCAGGATCGATGGCGTTTCAAGATGGTACGAAGAAAGCCGGTCCGGTGCTGCTCGAACCGGTCATGGCGGTCGAGGTGCTCACACCAGAACAGTTCATGGGTGATGTGATC
>JAHFIV010000030.1 GCA_023246225.1 bacterium | reverse complement strand
GTTCCAGAACTGAACCAGGTGTCGAGCGTGTCTTCATCCTGCCGCAGCTTCGCGCCGCCACACGTCGGACACTTTTTTGGTGTGGCAACCGAAACGATCGGCTGCGCCGCGTCGCAAGCATCGCAGTACCACGCGGGCACGCGATGTCCGAACCAAATCTGTCGCGACACGCACCAGTCGCGTAAATTTTCGATCCAATGATAGTACACTTTGCGCGACTGCTCCGGCATGATCGTCGTCTGCCCAGACACAACCGCTTCTTTCATCAGTTGTTTCAGTGTCACTTTCTCACCTTTTTTCCATTTGCCGAGCGTGTTTTGTTGGAGCGTAAACTTTTTATTCACGCGCACGAACCACTGCCGCATCGGCAGTTGCTCGACCGGCGCACCACCGCGCTGCGCGACCGGCAAATTTTGCTTGATCTCCTCAACTTTCTCGAGAAGTCCGGCCTCACGAAGCATTATTTCGATTTTCGCGCGCGCTTCGACGACGGTTAGTCCTGCGAACGCAGCGCCCGCCTCCGCGGTCATGCGACCGTCCGGACCGATCACTTGCACGGAAGGAAGCGTGTGCCGCTCCGCCATCTCCGCATCGATCATCGAGTGTGCCGGCGTCACACCGAGTGCGCCGGTTCCAAATTTCGGATCAACTGCTTTGTCTGCAATCACGCGAACAGAAATTTTCTTGCCACAAAACGTCGGGGTAAACATCTTACCAACGAACTTTGCGTACCGTTTGTCGTCCGGATGCACCGCAACCGCAGTATCACCGAACTTCGTCTCTGGTCGCGTGGTCGAAATAACGATCGGAAAATCCTTATCGTAGGTGAACGTCAAAAATTTTGCGGTCGTTTCTTTGGTTTCCACTTCATCGTCGGAGAGCGTGGTCTGAAATTGCGGATCCCAATTCACAATGCGATCCCCTCGCTCCAGCAAACCACTCTCGTACATCATCACAAACATCTCGTTCACTGCGCGATTGCGTGGATCATCAAAAGTGTACGCCTCGCGCGACCAATCGCACGACGCGCCCATCTTTCGTGTCTGCTGCACGATCGTTCTTCCCGATTGCTCAGCGAACTTCACCACCTCTTCTAAGAATTTTTCCCGCCCGAGCTCGCGTCGCGGATTCTTCATCCCCTGCTTCCGCAGCAGATCCTCAACTTTTACCTGCGTTGCGATCGCCGCATGATCCGTCCCCGGAAGCCACAGCGTTTTCTTTCCACGCATCCGATGAAAACGGGTCATTAAATCCTGCAACGCAATCCCCGTCGCGTGCCCCACATGCAAAATCCCCGTCCGATTCGGCGGCGGCATCATGATCGTAAACGGCTCCGTGCGCTTTCCTGGCAAATTGTCCGGATTGAACAACCCGCTCTTTTCCCAAGCAGCGTAAATACCGTCCTCAACCGCTTTCGGCTCGTAGGCTTTATCGAGCGCGGGAGGCGCACTCTTTTTTTGCTGCTTCTTTGGAACCATATAAGAAGTAAGTATAGGCAACCGACCATGGATTGCAAGGTTGACAAAAAGCCCCGACGTGCTTATGCTGGGTAGTCTCGCCAAAACTTGAGACAAGCTCCTTTCACCACAATTTTACGGAGGATCCGATGAGTATAGTTCTCATGACTGCGAACATGCGAAAGATCGTCGAGTTTCGACGTTTCTTCGCGCGCCACGCGCAAACCCTGCTCGTCGAAAGCGCCACCGAGTCGATGGAAACACTGACCACGTGGTTGCAAACGGCGAAGGCCGTGCTCACCGACGAGAGCAACATCTTCACTCCTGACGGTGATCTGGTGGGCGCAGAGTACGTCGGTCCGGCACGAAACATCTGCCGGCTCCACGCCTGGGTGCTCAAAGACAACGTACCTGTGCGCATGTCCTACGTCCGCCAAGTCAAAGGCACCTTCGATGGTGCAAAGCTCCGGTCGGATGACGCCGCAGTATTCGGCTGGGACGCCGCGTTCACGCCGATCGAAAACGTGAGTCTACACGACATGGCGACGGTCGGTTTGAAAAATTCCGCACGCGAGCACTGTCTCTCCGCTTTCACGAAAGCGTTCCTGCATCACAAGGAGCACAAAAAGCTCCGGTGGCAGCAGGTCGAGGCTACGTGCATCGTGGACTGGGACACCGACAGCCGCTGGCTTCTCACGCATCCGCTCTACCAACGTCTGACTCCCGTTTTGCGAAACGCGCTTTCCTTCGTAATCGACCAAGGAGTCGTCTTCCGCGCAGCAGCGAGTCGTCGCGACGGCAACTACTGGTTCCCGGGACTCAACGGTGGCATCCCGTACGTTCCGAAGGGCGATCCGATCCACGAAGGAACGTACATGTTCCACGACGCGATGCATCAACTGATGCCGGACCTCGTGTTCGATGGCGTCGACACGCCCGACCACCGCCGAATCTACATCGCCTATCGCATGATGAGCGAAGCGGTGAGTCTGGTGCTCGCGGATATGGTGTTCGCGGACGGTCTTGCAAACGATCCCGCGCATCAGGACTACGACTTCTCGAAGCGGCGGATCTACCCGCTCTACCGAGCGATCGATCGCAACCTTCGCGAGAACCTGTATGAGTTGCTCTGGCGCACTGTGCGCTTCGTGCTTCTCGGTGACCCCATGGGGTTTCCGACAGACACCGAAGCGTGGAAAAACTTCGAGGAAAAATACACCCGTTTCTTCGTCGCTGACTTTCAGTGGACGAGAACGAACTGGTCGAACCTCGTCGGAAGAACGGCGATGTCGCGCGAGTGGATTGCGTTGATCCGACCCGAGACGCTCAGGGCGCAAAGAGTGTGGCTGGTCTCCGATGTGGTCAACAAAATCCATCGTGACCTCCCGATCGAAAAACTCATCGCAGCGCTGTTCCAGCTCGTGTGGGAAAAACGCATCGTTCCAGCGGTCTCCTATACCGGAGATGGCGGCTCTGACGACTACCGATCAAATGGTTTCCGTCGATGGCTCACTGGGCAGTGTGCGTTCTTCGCACGATACGCGCCGATCGTCGCCGTCCCACCGCTCGGTCACGCGCTCGCGGAACGCATCCGCGATCCACGCCCGTTCTCCGAGGGCGAGACGGTGCAGATCCGCGAACAATTCCGCGATCATGTACAGTCGATGGCCAAGAAAGGTCTGATCTCCGACGACGACGCGGCGATGTTCCCTGACCTCTTTCCGCTGTTTGATCCGTTCTTCCTCAAGGACTACGATCGCGCAAAGCAGGAGTTCAGCACCGTCGCTGAGGCGAGCGCAGTCGCTTTCGCCTGACATCTTACTCAAAAAAATTGCGGCCCCCGAACAGGGAGCCGCTTTTCATTTACTTGTACGCACCGCCCGCGGTCCAGATACCGTGAACGATTTCGAGACTAAAGGAGATGTCGCAGACGAAACCTCTCTGGCGGAGAATTTTTTGGAGAATGACCGCTTGCGCCGCCAGCCTCGTCTTCGCCGCTTCCTCTGCATCGAGTGAGAACTCATTGCAACGATACGCCCAGTGCTGCTCGTTTTTGAAAATGAACCATCCACCGTTTTCGAATCCCGCACTTGTGCACGCGTCGGTGAGTTCGTTGAGTGGAATTGGAACGCCTTCGTTCCGTTGCTTTGGGATGTTGAATCCGAGGTGTAGCTCGAGCGGGTAGATTTGCTGTGCAAAATTCCTGAATCTCGCGAGAGCGCGGAAGTAGACATCGATCCCTGTCGACTCATACGCCGCGTCCGTCACTACCCCACCGTCCGCCATGAGCGTCCACTCGCCGAGGTACTCTTCGAGTTCGGCCATCCCACCGTGGTCCATCGCTGCTTCGAGAACGGTTACCATGAGATCCACGTCGCCGTCACCGAGCCTGCCGGTGATAAACGCCTCGTTCCCCGCGTCACTGAACGCGTGAAAGTTCGGCATCTCACGGTACACGCCCGGCATACGACCGATCTGCGGACCGAGATGCAGCGAGTGAATCGGGTGGATCTTCATCTGCCCTTGCGCTGCCGGGTTTGCTGCGGAGATCTGCATGGCGATCCGTCGCAGCGTTGCGGCGTCTTTCGCGTCGACATGAAAATGCAGACGCGTCGAGCGCACATCTTCCGGTCGATACGGCGGGATGAGAAAGAACGATTGTTCGCGTTCGACCGGTCCGTACAGATTCTTGATCGTGTCGCGCACGAATGCCAAAACCTTTTCTGGCGTCTGTTCGGCGTCAACACGAACGACGATCTTGTTCGGATACCACTTCACACTGAGCGCAGAAAAACTCGGTATCTCTCGGTGAAACACCGCGACTCTCTTACCCGCCTTTTCTGGACTGTCTGTCGCTCTCTCGCCGCGTCCGATCTGCCGAGCGATCGCTGTGGCATCGGAGCACTCGAGGAAGAACACGAGATCAGGAAGTAGGTCGTTCTCCCTCAGACCTTCGAGATCATCGAGAGACGGCGGATAGCCATCCAACATGTACCCGAACATTCGACAGTCCGGCATGCGCAGTCGCTCAGCAACGATGTTCCGCATGATCGCGACAGGAACGAGATCACCGGCTTGCATGCATCCGATGATCACCCCAGAAAGCGGATGCGTCTTCTTGCTCGTCAGCTCTCGGAGTAGATCACCGGTGCTGATGTGTACTGCGCCGATCTCTGCCGCGATTTTTTTTGCGACGGTTCCTTTGCCGGAACCGGGCGCACCCGCGATCGCGATACGCAACGGATGAAACGAACATTTCGCAAACTGCGCAGCGTGCTCGACAAGAAACGCGCGAACGCGATCCTTGAAATCTGCCTCACTCGCAAAGAACTGCGTCGTGATCTCCGGACAGCCCGCGATCATCGCGGACGGTTTCTGTCCCTCCTTGTAGAGGCACAACACCGGCTTACCTTGCGCAGCGGCCCGAGCGGCCATGAATCCTGCGCCGGTCGACGGCTGCGAAAAATCGCCGATGAACACGTCGCACTGTTCGAGGAGACGACGATCGTGATCGTAGATCGCGCGGTCGTCTGCAAGACCCATGTCGACACTCTCAGGTGAGGCCATGTGCTTCGTGAGCACGTCGCCGATCGTTCCGAGGAAATCGATTCGGTCCTTCATCTCGGCGAAACTTGCGCCACCGCGAATCGAAGCCGCGTAATAGATCTTGAGCGGCGTCGCTTCGCTGTCGCTTGCGGGAACCATGTCGTCTTCCGTCGCGTCCCAGTACTGCTGACCGGTGCGCATCGCTTCGAGCGCCGTCGGCATCGTACCGAACAGTGGGGTGGGGAGGTCGTAAAGATCGCACCACTCCCACCCTTCGATTTTGTCGGGCTCCCTCACCGTCGGGTCACCGCTGACCCAGTCGGCGAGAAGCGCGATGTCGATGTAGTGCTTCGGCGCGTATCGTCTGGTGTTCAGCACGCGCACGAAGCGGATGTTACCGATCTTCATACCCGTCTCTTCGAACACCTCGCGACGAGCGCACTCGACGAACGACTCCATCAGCTCGAGGTGTCCGCCTGGCGTTTCGTACTCACCGGCGCCGTGAGAACCTTTTCTCTTGCCGATGAGCAACTTGCCGTCCTTCATGACGTAGACACCGACGCCGACTTTCGGCTGGAGCGCGTAATTTTGCATGGTGACTGACCTCTCTGTGTGCGGTTGATGCACGTCCATTTTTAACCACGATAGCGCTGTTTTGTCAAGGTTCATTGTCGTTCTTACAGGAGACTCTTGACGGTACGCGCCTGAGCCGATACGTTACCTCCTTATATATGGCGCTGACTTCAGGCGGACAATTCACCGATGCAATTTCACGAGCGAATCATGTGCTCGTGACATTTCGCAAAGAATGGACGGTGGACGCTGTCGCGTCTGCGCTCGCGCTCGCGCATGTGCTTGAAAAAAAGGGGAAACGCGTGGACGTTGTCGCGGATAATTTTGCCGCACCAAAATCTCTTGGTTTTCTTCCAAAAACTTCAGTGATCTCTCCCTCTTTTCAAAATCTGCAAAAATTCGTGATCGCGCTCGATGTTTCCAAAACAAAAATTGATGAACTTTCTTATGACGTCGAGGGTGACAAGTTGCGCATTCATGTCACACCAAAAATTGGCCGTTACGATCACAAAGATATCAGCAGCGCGACAACGGATTTCAAATACGACCTTGTCATCGCGGTCGATTCTCCTGATTATGGATCGCTCGGGTCGCTGTTTTCACAAAACACCGAATTTTTCTATAACAGACCGGTGATGAACATCGATCACGATCCCGCGAACGAACAGTTCGGCAACATGAACTACGTCGACATCACTGCAACGTCATGTGCTGAAGTGATTCACACGATTCTCAAATCGACCGGCGAACATTTTCTTGATGAAGAGATCGCGACGTATCTTCTCACGGGCATCATTTCAAAAACGCGAAGTTTCAAAAGCGTTTCGGTGACACCGCGTACACTCGATATCGCCTCTGAGCTCGTCGCTGCTGGCGGACGGCGTGATGAGATCGTGCAAAGTTTGTATCGCACGCGATCGATCGCGACATTGAAGTTGTGGGGGCGTGCGCTCGCTCGTCTGAAATTTGATCCTGTTACAAAAATTGCGTGGTCGGTGCTCGTGCGGCAAGATTTTATTCACGCAGGCGCAGAGGAAGCTGATCTCGCTGACGTGATCGATGAACTGATGATGAATTCTCCAGAGTCAGAGATCGTGGGGTTGCTGTATGAACAGAACGAAGCGGTCGCTCTCGGAAAGGTTGCGGGGATCTGCGCACTTATCTCCACAGAAAAACACGCGAGCGCACTCGGCCTCGTCTCCACACTCAAACCCGAAGGTGATCGCCGCACCGCGCGACTGTGCTTCCCCAACACTTCAATTCTCGATGCAGAAAAAACCGTACTCTCCACGATTCAGCGGTCGCTAGGAAAAAATACGATGCCGAACGCGATCACGTCGCAACCTGCATCACTCGCGCTCACAAAATAGCATTCTCACTCCGACCCCCCCTCTCTGTCATTCCGACCCCGGACCTGATCCGGGGCGGAATCCAGAACGTAAAAAAAGGCCAAACGATTTCCGTTTGGCCTTTTTAATTTTTCTGGATTCCGGGTCACGGGCCGGAATGACAACGATAAAAACTACAACTTCTCCGCCATGGAACGCCCAGCGATCACGCCGTTCATCGACGCTTGGAGTAATCCGCGCGTATACCCCGCACCATCGCCAGCGGCATACAGTCCCGGCAGCGCAGTTTCAAACGTTCGCTCATCGGTTTCCACTTTGTACGAATAAAATTTCACCTCAATGCCGTAAAGCAATGTGTGTTTCGATGCGATGCCCGGCGCGATCGTTTCCATCGCCTCAAGCATTTCGACAATCCCTTCCAAATGTCGGTGCGGAATCGCGAGTGCGAGGTCACCAGGTACGGCGTCTGGCAATGTGAGCGTCGGCTGCACCGTCCATTGTTTCATTTTCTCCGCCTTTGATCGTCGACCGTCTTTCAAATCACCGAGTCGCTGCACAAGCACTCCCCCACCCGCGAGTTTGTTCGCAAGACCAGAAACGTATTTTCCATACCCAAGCGGATCATCGAACGGTTCGGTGAACGTCTGCGTCACAAGCATCGCGAAATTGGTGTTGTGACTTTTTTTCATTTTGAGCGAATGCCCGTTCACGGTTTTGAGACCGCGATAATCTTCCATCGCGACGTATCCGCCAGGACACATACAAAACGTGCGCACGCGATCACCGTTTTTCGATTCGAAATATAGCTTCGCTTCGTACAACAAATCAGTAATTTCTTTAAGTGTGTCGTCACGACACTCCACGCGCACACCGACGTCGATGCCATTATTTTTGAGTTTCAAACCGAGCGCACGCGCTTGTCCCGCAAACCATTCCGCACCGCTCCGTCCTGGTGAAACGAGCACGAGTCGTGCTGCCGCCGCAGTGCCGTCCTCGAGCGCGAGGGTGTAGCCGTCATCCGCGCGAACGATAGTCGCAACACCGCATCCTGTGCGAATTTCAACACCCTGCGCGAGCAAATGTTTGCGAATATTTTCAACGATGTCGTACGCGGTGTCGGTGCCGAGATGGCGAATCGGAAAATATGCGAGATCGAGATCAGCAGAAAGTGCGCGACGACGAAGGTTCAGCACTTTTTCCCAACGCCCCGTATCGGCGCGCGCATCAACCATGTCCGGTTTGCCGCCGAACGCGAGGTATCGCGAATCGACGTACTCCATCAGTTCCCCGAATCGCGTCTCGCCCACGCACTGCGCCATCACTCCACCGACACAACTGCCGAGATCGAGTTTGCCATCAGAAAAAGCGCCCGCGCCTCCCCAACCAGAAGTGATGTTGTCTTTATCACCCGCGGCACGGAGCGGCCCGCGCTCAAACATCACCACTCGCGTCCCCGGCTTCTTGCCGACGATCTCGAGTGCGGCGAACATCCCGGCTGGCCCGGTCCCCACGATCGCCACGTCATAGCGTTTTGTATCCGCCATAGTCCTCAAGAAGGATAACAGCGGATGCGCTTTGCGTCCATATGTTGAACCCGTAGTAGCGCTATGGGTTCATTGACAAAACGGCTCGTTTACGCTACGTTGCCGAGAGGAGGCAACGATGATCAACGACTCTCACGCGACACCACAGCTGCGTCCGGCAGAAGAGCTCCGTCGTCCTGACAAGCACGGCCAGCTCCCCCACATCATCCTCACGCTCTCGCCGAACACGCCGCTCGACGAGCTCGAAAGCGGCGACATCGTCGAGATCAACTGGAACGGCGTACTCACCGCGATCCGCGACGCGACGGTGCGAGTGGAGCACGAAGGCGACCTCTCTTCATCGACGCTCCACGAGACGATCCAGCTGATCGCGCTCGCGCTGAAGCGACTCGAGATCGAGGACGCCGACAACCGACGAGCGCTCGCGCGCAGTCCGCATCTCAGCTTCTTCGTCTGGCTCGTTGCGTGCACTCCAGGCTCGTTCGGCGCGCGGGCACGTGCGCTGATCAGCGAGCGAGGCACACTCGGGGGGAAAATCGCGGAACTCCAGGCAGTTCGCGAAAAAATCTTCCAAGGAAGGATCACGCTCGCGAGGCTCGTGGACATCCGAGTCCATGCTCTGCTCGTACGCGAAAACGCGGAGTATCGCGAGATGGAGAAGTGTTGTTCTCGATCAAAGTGGGTAACCGCAAAGAGGATCCTTGAAGATTTTAAAACTCTTGCGGATCTCCACGAAGAGATCGCGCAGGGTTACGACCTGAGCTACGATGGGGATAAGGAAAGGGAAAAAGAGAATCGAGAACAGCGGCGTCAACTCATCGAGAAGGTACCGGTGTACCTGAAGTTCGCCACCGAGCAGTCGGGGAAGATGATTGGTGATATTCCGAATGCGGAATTTTTCCTGCGGCAATCAGTCGACGATTTCGACACGATAACCGCAGCGTTGCATCTCCAGATGGGGACGTTGCGCAACGAACGCAAGAGCGAGCTGTACAGCCACGCCGCCGCCGCGCTCAGCCAGTAGTCATCACCATGCACACGTGCGCAGTACTCACTGCGCACTTTTTTAATCGAGCCGCATTACATTCGTACGGCTCGTCCCGGGCACGACAGCTGAAGGCTGGCGTGACCCGGGATCCACATTGACAAACGCACACTCCTTTGCTAAGAAGGTTGGTGGACTTCAACCGTGTCCACATAAGGAGGAAGAGATGATCAAGTTGTTCGTTGACTCAAAGCAGGCTGGAGCCGCGGGCTCCGTGAAGCTGCGGTGGTGCGTCTCGAAGGACGTTCTCGAGCAGACCAAGGACTGCGAGGTCTACCTGCTGATCTTCGTCGTGGCAGATGGAAAGAGCACGCGCTCGACGAGAGCGCTGCATCAGGCCGTGCAACTCAACGCCGGCGCGACCTACATCAGCTTCATGTACGCCGGCATCAACCGCGTGTTCGCGAGGGTGTTCTACGGTACCAAGAAGGAAGCCGAGAGCCTTCTGGATCACCCCAGCGTGCACCATTGCAGTATCGAAAATGGTGGCTGGGAGTACACCGTCGCTACCGAAGAGGCGATCATCGCGCGGGACGAAGCGCGACTCGCAGAGTTGATCCTGACACCGGTGGTACTGAAGGCTGGCGAGCCGGATCTGAGCCTCGTCGAAAGCACGCAACTGAACCAGAGCATCGAGCGTCACAAAAGAACGCTCGAGGAGATCAGAGCGATCGAGAAAACCCGCGGCATCTCCGATCCGATCAACGTGCCCGCCGACTGCTTCGCAAAGGAGTGGCCGGACTGGCTGAACGGATGGGTGAATTGGATGGGTTGGAATGGGCGCGCACTCGACGAGTGCAACCGGCGACGTCGTGCGCTGTTCAGCTTCACGATCCAACCGTTCATCGTGCTCATGAGCATACTCATACGTCTCCTCGCGGCGATCTGTTCCACTGCGGTCGGCTTCGGGGTCAACTACGTCGCGATCGTGCGTCCGTTCAAGTATGACCTCAGAGAAGCCGTCGCGTGGACCAGTCCACCGTTCTGGTTTCCCGGCGACGAGCGGCGATCGCCTGCGCGTATTGCACTCGCACCGTTCTGTCCGGCGTTCCTCGCTATCTCTCTCATAGCGATGCGCGCGGCATTCGGCTTCGGACTGCAATCGGTCGGCTGGTGGATCCTCGCGGCGATCGGCGGTGTCTACGCGCTCGGGATCTTCATCGCTCTCGTTCTCTTCTGCGGCGGCCTCTTCGTCGAGTACGGTAGGTTCCTCAACCCACTCAAGTGGATCGCGTACTTCCTCTCCGGTGGATCCGCGAAGCTCTCCGCAGAAGACCTTGCGCGACTCGAGTGCACGGGCAACTGCGAACCCGATCCGTCGAAAGAGCGCAAGACGATCTTCCTGTGGTACGAGGCCTTCAAAGCGAAGGTCTGCAAACCGATGCAGGGCCCAGGCTGACACGCTCGCCCCCGCCACCTTTCAGAGGTGCGGGGGCTTTATTTTTTTGCGCAATTGTGATTTTGGCCTCTCTCTTTGTCATTCCAGCCTTCTTTATTTTGTCATTCCGGGCCGTGACCCGGAATCCAGCCCCGCTCCTTGTCATTCCGGCCTCCGAGCCGGAATCCAGAATCGTAAAAAAAGCCAAACAAAATCCGTTTGCTCTTTTTATTTTTCTGGATTCCGGGTCACGGCCCGGAATGACAAAGAGTGTGGTCGGAATGACAAAAAAGCGAGATGACACTAAAAAAAGAAAACCCCCAACCCATTTAAGGAAGGAGGCTGCGAATGTATGGCGGTTCTTCGAGGTGCTGACCGAGGCGCTCGGCTTCCTCGAGAGCGAGCCGAAGTCTCGGCGCTGGATCGAACCGTCCGAGTGCGGCGCGGTCGAGCTCTTGCGAGATCATCTCGCTCGAATAGCTCGGCGCCATCTTTTTAACTGCGAGCGCATCGCGCGCAAACCAACGGAACAGCGCAGCGAGCGCGAGGGTCTTCGATCGATCCTCCTGCACGTCGCAGATGCGAAGCTCCACAGTGCCGTGCGGACTGATGCGCATCGCCCACCAACAGTTGCGCGGATCTTCGAGAAATCCGCTCCTCTGTGCGATGAACGCGTACTCTTCCCAACTCGTGAGGTACGGTGGCACGACTTCGCCGGCCATCTCGCGGTACTTGATGAATCGATACGACTTGCAACGCATGTTCTGCCCTGCGTAGATCGGCGAACGCGCGGAGAGCGCAAGGAACACAGGGAGATACGCTCGGCATGCGTTCATCACGCGAATCGCTTCGTCGGGCGCACCGACACCGATGTGTACATGCAGACCAGCGACGTACGCGCCGCGCAAACGTTTGCCGACGCGCTTTTCGATTTCGAGGTAGCGCGGCTTCGGAAAAACATGCACCGCGAACGGTTTCTCGGGGACGGGAGCGCGAGAGATCGCGAATCCGTGTCGTTTGGCCATCCTCTCGAGAATCACATCGTTCTTCTTCAGCTCGCGATCGAGCATCGCGAGGTCGGTGCACACCGGCGTGATCACTTCGATCTGTTGCGCGGGGAGCTCGGGCTTGCAGTTCAGCCACACGACGTTGGTGTTCTTGAAAACGCGAAGCGCGCCAGAGACCAACACGCCGGTAGAAGGATCGACCGTCCACACTTCCTGCTCGACACCGATGCAGAAACGGTTGGCCGGGTTGAAAGCGAATTGTCGTGTGAACGATTCGAACATTACTATTCTCCTTTGGAATGGGTGGAGACTTCTTGAAACTTCTTGCACCGTAGCAGAATTCGCTGAAAAGTTCAAGGGTGTGTCGATATAAAAAATGGCCCGGCGAAATACCGAGCACATAAATCTTTCGCGAGTCGAATTACCGCTTCGTCCAGATCACCGTCCCCATGGGAGGACATTCCAGACAGGTATTTTTGTACGTTCCTGTCGCCGTTGTGCGCGAGGTCAACGTGACCTCCACGAAAAAGTTATGGCTCAACAAAACATGTACTGATGAGTCGGAGACCGTACCGATCACATTACGGTTGTGACCATCGAGGAGATCCCCTCCGCTCTGTGCGAACACGAGATGCTTCATGTCTCCAAACGGTCCGTAGTGTTCCAGGGAGATCGAACTGTATGCGCCACCGACGAACTCCTGCGACCATGCACCGCTGATGTTCACGATTCCGACGAGCGTTGCTTCACTGGAGAGCTTTCCGTAGGACGCAACAAGCCTCGCGCGCGGCTTCACCGCCAAGGACTCGGTGTCGAAAAGATCGGCTTTCGCTGTCACGAATGCGATCCCGTTAACAACTCGGAGAGGAAAGCGCTCATAATCCCTCACATCCCAAGTGACACGAGCATAATCGAGCACGGTCGGACAGTCCCACTGATCGAGTCCATCAACAGTGAAGACCTGCTGCTCATCCTTTTGGAGGGAAATCGTGTTACTCGTCATGGTACATGGCACGATGCAGTGGATGCGGATGCGACGGAGAGACGTTTCTGGCTCATGGCCGGCGCACACGTGTTTTTCTGTGGGTGCAGCTGCGGGTTTTACGTAACTCCCATCGGGAGTTGGGCAACAAGCAGGCACGCAGAACGCGATGCATGCAAGGAGCGAGAGCAGCAATCTTTTCATCGAAAACCTCTTTCTATTTTGGTTGGTGTGATCACAATGAGCTGTGACCTCGATCAAGATAAACGTAGTTGCTGAAAAAAGTCAAGAAGTGCTGGCTTTGTCTTCATAAAAAAATGCGCCAGTGAGAATGAGTCATCCTCTGTGGCGCGCAACGATCGTGGAGGACTCAGGTCTTCTTCTTGTCCTTCTGGATGGGCCTGCGAAACTGGCTCGCGTGGCCTGGCTGGATCTTCAGATCGACGAGCGCGTCTTCCACGTACTGCCATGTCCCGCTCGAAGTGAAGCGGACATCGCCTTTCTCTATCGTATCTCCCGTCACGAGTGCCCTTGCCTTGACCACGAAGGTCACGGCGGTGTGATGTAAGTCGTCCGTCAAAATGGCATCCTCCTGTTCAGCGTGATGCTGAAGGTACGGCAAGAGTAGAGGTAGGAAGGACGATGTGTCAATAAGTGACCACTGCCAAATGCAACGTGTGTGACTAAAAAAAATTCTTATGGAGGAGAAACGAGCGCGCAAATCTCTTATCTCCTACACACAAAACCTATACTCGAAGGATGCGCTAAAAATTCTCGCCAATAATCTTCACCGAACAAAGACAAACCTTCGTCGGACACAAACGGTTCCACCCACGTGATGTCCCGGAAACCTACCGAGGACA
>JAHFIV010000029.1 GCA_023246225.1 bacterium | reverse complement strand
GTGCCAAAGGACTCAAATGCGAGGAGGTAAAATCCACTGCAGCAACAGCAAAAGAACTTGCGGTCGCTGGCCTCGAAAAAGCGCACCAAGCAGAGCTCGCCATTGCTGATACTGCTGATATGGTGGCGGAAGGCATCTATAACAGCGCAATGAAGGTCATTAATGATCGGGTGAAGGCCTTGGCTACACTCGATGTCGATATTGCAAAGGCGGCTGCAGAGAAACTCGGAACACCCGTGAAAGCTGCTCGTGACGCCGCGGCTGCTGTGCGCACCAAAGCTCGCGCTTTCGCCGATGACAAATTTAAAAAAGCGATCGACGCGTTATCGGCACAACCCACGCCAACAGAAACACCGAAAAAACAGTGCACGAAATAAAATGAATAGTATTTCAAAAAAAATAAGAAATGTTCGGATCGCGATCAGTGTCACTGCAGCGGTAGGATTTTTTCTGTTCGCAAGTACGGCGCTTGCTGCAACAGAACAATTCGCTCCGACACTCGCAATCCCGATTTCGACTATCAAATTCACACCGGCCGCTGGCGGCGTACCGTATCTCGGTCAATATATCGGTGGTCTCTACGAATACGTCTCTGCGGTTGCAAGTTTTCTTGCGGGAATAATGTTTGTTATTGGAGGACTGCAGTACGTCACCGGGCAACCTGATGAGGGGAAAAAACGAATCCAAAATGCCACCGCAGGACTCATACTCACTCTCTCGGCGTACACCATTTTAAATACCGTCAATTTCAATCTCACACATTTTAAGCCGCTTCCGGTTACGACAATTGAAAATAAAAAATTCAAGTCACTTGAATTCCAAGCAGCGAAAGAAAAAAAAGAAGGCGATGAATGCGAGGAAGCGACCGAGTGTACGAAAGGGCTCAAATGCGAGGAGGTAAAATCCGCTACAGCAAAAGCAAAAGAACTCGCGGTCGCTGGCCTCGAAAAAGCGCACAAAGCAGAGCTCGCTATTGCTGACGCTGCTGATACAGTTGCGGAAGGCGTATATAACGCTGCAATAAAGATCATTGAAAAACGAATAAAATTCTTAGGGTTAGGTGACAATGACGTAAAAATGCTCCTCGAGAAACTTGGAACGCCAGCAAAAGCTGCGCGTGACGCCGCGGCTGATGTGCGCACCAAAGCTCGCGCTTTCGCCGATGACAAATTTAAAAAAGCGATCGACGCGTTATCAAAGGAACCCGCACCGACAGAGCCGCCGAAAAAAGAGTGCACGAAATAATAGATGTACCCACACCCACTTGCATTCTTTCTCTGAAAGAAGTACACAACGATCGCTATGAAATCAACAACTATTTTCGTTTGTAATTCGTGCGATGCGCAAAGTCCAAAATGGAACGGACAGTGTCTTGAGTGTGGCGCTTGGGGAACGCTGAAAGAAGCACGACTACGTAAAGAAGTATCGAGGACCGGTGCTCCTGCTGCGGGAACGCCCGGAGATGTCACCGCTTTCGAAGCGATCCCTGCGTCTGCGGAGCGTCGACTCGCCTCAGGAGTAACCGAGGTTGATCGCGTGTTCGGTGGCGGTGTCGTGAGTGGTTCGGTCACGCTGCTTGTTGGAGAACCAGGAATCGGTAAATCGACACTCGCACTCATGCTTTGCAGTCGACTCGCTGCAGCAGATAAAAAAGTGTTGTACATCTCTGGCGAAGAATCCGCCGCGCAAGTGAAACTCCGCGCCGATCGCCTCGCGCTCCCCCAAAAAAATATCTGGTTCCTCTCCGCGACCGACCTCGAAACACTGATCGCAACGCTCGAGCGAGAAAAACCGGACTTCGCCGTGATCGATTCAGTGCAGATGCTTCGTTCTGATGAGATTCCCGCCGAAGCTGGCGCAGTCGGGCAAGTGCGCGGTGCATCTGGCCGACTCGTGGCGTGGGCGAAGGGCGCGAACGTTCCCCTGCTACTCATCGGGCACGTCACAAAAGATGGTGCTGTCGCAGGACCGAAGACACTCGAGCACTTAGTTGATGCGGTGTTTTCTTTCGAAGGTGAACGTTCGCATCCTTTACGGGTGTTTCGCAGTCTCAAAAACCGATTCGGTTCTACAGATGAAACCGGAATTTTTGAAATGAACGATGCGGGGCTCATGGAAATCAAAAATCCGTCCGCATATCTTTTAGATGCACGTCGACCGGACACGCCCGGCTCTGCGATCTGTTGCATCATCGAAGGCACACGACCGATCCTTGTCGAAATCCAAGCGCTGGTGCAAAAAACTTCTTTCGGATACCCCGCGCGCAAAGCATCGGGGTTCGACGGATCGCGGCTCGAGATGTTGCTCGCAGTTCTCGCAAAACGCGGAGGGATCGATCTCAGCGGGCACGACGTGTACCTCAACGTTGCGGGAGGGATGCGCATCAAGGAACCTGCCGCAGATCTCGCTGTACTGCTCGCGCTCGCTTCTGCGTTTCGAGATACGCCGATCGCTACTGCGACCGCTGCGTGGGGAGAGGTCGGTCTCGGCGGTGAGCTACGACCAGTCACTGCAGGAGATCGACGTATCAGCGAGGCTGCCGCACTCGGTATCGCGCAGATCATCGCACCGCCATCAAAGACTGCAAAGAAAAAATCAGTAAACGCACACATTATTGAAGCGACGACCGTGCGCGACGCGCTCGTTGCAGCAAACCTCACGCAAGGAGCGCGATCTGTTCTCCACGCGTAATCGTTTAATGTCATTCCAGCCTCTCCTCTGTCATTCCGGGCCGTGACCCGGAATCCAGAACGTAAAAAAGGCCAAACGGAAATCGTTTGGTCTCTTTTATTTTTCTGGATTCCGGCTCGGGGGCCGGAATGACAAAGGAGAGGGGGTCATATTTGGCATCTTTAAGCGAGACTCCGTGACGACGAGGAATCGGTCATGCCGGGAGACTGATCGATGCGTAAAAATCGCATACGAGTTTAGGCGATTTTTCGATCGGACTTTAAGCGAGGTTCGGTGAGAGTTTGACTGATCGCTCGCGAGACTTGTCCATTGCCCAAAAATCGCATCCAACCGATTATAGGGCGATTTTTGGGCGTCTCGCGACGACCAGACAAACTCTCACGCCGCCGAGCGACCCCCTTATTCTATATGCGCCCGCTCAGCATAAACCTTGAGCTCACGCCGGAGTGCATCGTGTCGCTCAAGCTCTGGATCATCGGCGAGAATCGCCTCCGCAGCGTCTTTCGCATCAGCGATCAAACGCAAGTCAGCAAACGAAGCGAGACGAAACTCGGGGAATCCTGATTGCGCCGTACCGAGCACATCGCCAGGACCGCGCATTGCAAGATCGCGCTCCGCAAGTGCAAATCCATCGTTATGATGCACGACCGCCATCAAACGATCTTTTACCGTTGGAGAAAACGATCCAGGTAAAAGAAAACAATACGAACGATGTTCACCACGGCCGATCCGCCCGCGAAATTGATGGAGCTGCGAAAGTCCAAAACGTTCCGCCCCTTCAATGCACATCACTGTCGCGTTCGGCACATCCACACCGACCTCAACAACCGATGTTGAAACAAGAACTTTTATTTTTTGTGTGAGAAAATCTGCCATCGCTTTTTCTTTTTCTGCTGACGACATTTTTCCATGCAGCATCCCCACCTTGATTCCTTTCAATTCATTTTTTCTAAGAAGTTCAAACTCTTCGGTGACCGACGCTGCGCCGAGTACGTCAGATGGGTCAATTAATGGACACACAATAAAAGCTTGTCGCCCCGCAGCGATCTCTTCACGCACTGTGGCGTACGCCACACTTCGTTCTTTTCGAAAAACTAATCTTGTCTCGACATCCTTCCTCCCTTTCGGTTTTTCTTTGAGCACCGAAAGATCAAGATCGCCGAACACTGCAAGTGCGAGCGAACGTGGAATCGGCGTCGCGGTCATAGAAAGAAGATGTGGTTCAATGCCGGGCATTCCACTCTTTCCACACAACTGACTACGCATTTTTACACCAAAGCGATGCTGTTCATCCACCACAACAAGCGCAAGTGACGCAAACCGCATCGTATCTTCCACAAGCGCGTGCGTACCGATAACGATCGATACTTTTCCATCAGAAATCTCCTGACTGAGTCTTGCGGTCTCTTTTTTCCCCTCGCAAATAATTTCTTTTCCGTGTAGCGACGATCGCTTATACGCGTTCGTCCATAACGCGATAGTGCACGACTCACGAGAAAACAGACGCGAGAGTGTGGCGAAGTGTTGGCAGGCGAGAATTTCGGTTGGTGCCATCATCGCAGACTGAAAACCGGACCGCGTAACGTTCATCGCCGCGACTGCGGCAACGATCGTTTTGCCGCTACCGACGTCGCCGTCGAGCAAACGATGCATTTGGTGTCCCGACGCCATGTCTTTCAGCACTGCCCATGTCGCACGACGCTGATCGTCGGTGAGAGTAAACGGTAACGATGCAACAAAGACCTTCGTTGCTTGTTCATCAAACGCTATCACCGGCGCACGACGCGCTTCACGCAAATGTCGCATCCTTCCCAGCGAAAGTTGTACGCGCAGTAATTCATCAAACCCTAGTCGCTGCCGCGCAGCGAGAGCTTCTTCGCTATTCGTAGGAAAATGTACCAAACGAATTGCGTCACGAAGCGGCAGCAGCTTGAAACGCGCGCGAATATCTTCTGGTAACGGATCTTCAACCTCGGTGATCGCAGGAAGTGCGTGACGCATCAGTAAACGAAGCACCTGCTGACTCACCCCTACGCTCGTTGGATAGACAGGAAGAAGATCGTTCTCATTTGAAGAGCGTGGGGTTGCGGCAGCCGGCTCGACTTGCGGATTCTGCAACTGCATGCCGAACCGCGAACGACTCGCCTTGCCAGTAAAGCGAAACTCGCGACCCGGCGTCAGCGTTTTCGCACGATAAGGTTGATTAAACCACACGGCAACGATCTCCGATGATCCATCGGTGAGTATCGCTTCGGTGAGCGACATTCGTTTCCCAAAACGCGGACGACTTTTTGCTTTTACCACTTGCGCAATGACCGACACATTCGCGCCCGCTTCGATGTCGCCAAGCGCAACGCCTGTGCGATAATCCTCATGACGACTTGGAAAATGAAAAAGTGCGTCTCGAACTTTTACGAGACCGATCTCCGCAAGCGCAGATGCGCGACGCTTCAAGACAGGACTGAGCGTTGCTACTTTTATGTCGAGCGAAAGCGTCATACATGAGTAGCATAACCGATATGCTTGCAATTTTGTACGTGGCTCTTAGCCCGCGCAAAAATTATACGTGGCCACGTAAAGACTGGACTGCGGTCCAGTCCACGTGGCTCTTGGCCTGCCACGTGAACGGCAGCCGAGTATGCTCGTGGTCACGTAAAGAAAATTGCCTTGCAATTTTCCACGCGACACACGTAAAAACGGCAGACAAGCTGCCGTTTTTACGTGGTGCGCCCGAGACGATTTGAACGTCTGGCCTCATCCTCCGCAGGGATGCGCTCTATCCAGCTGAGCTACGGGCGCCTAAAATTTTGAAAGTGTATCGCAGTCTCTACGCGTGTACGGTGATAACGCGCTCACTCGCTCGTCCCCCGAGGGGGAAGCTACGGGCGCGCGTAAAATTTTGAAGATGGAACAAAGTACAACGGATGTACAATCATCACGCGCTTTCTCGCTCGTCCCCCGAGGGGGAAACTACGGGCGCATGAATTCTGTTCAGAAAAACTGTAGAACTAGATCTTCAAAATTCTCCCGAGGTAATCAGTGAGCGATTCCTCTGCCTCTGTAAAATCTTCACGAACGAATTGCGCGAGCACGGCGCGAATATCGTTGGGATTGATATCGTTCAAATCAATGGTAATCCTCGGCTCCGCAAAGCTCTTTGTTTCGATGTACAAATTCCTCAGGGTTGGTGGTTCATAGATAAACCAGAACCGACGGATGTCGCGAAATGGGTATCGCCTCGTTCCAATTCGCACACCGCCTTCAGTCACGGCAAATCGACTTTTTAGTGGCTCGCCGAGCGATGCCAGGTACGTCACCAGGACAAAAAGGATGATAATGAACGCAAAGAGGAAGTTAGCAGAAATCACGGCATAGATCAAGAGCGCGAGCGTAGCGAGGGACATGCAGACATACCAGAGTGTCCCACGATCGTACTTTTTGTGCTCAAAAAAATCCCAGCCGATGTATTCCGCATGATTTAAGGCGGTTTGTACTTCCTTTTGCTCAGGCATATTCTCCTCTTCTTTATACCGTATTTCAGCCCTTTCTGCTAGCCATCACCGCACCGAAAATTGCGAGCATTATCAACACTATCGTGCCACCAGTAGAAAGATTGAGATAGAAGGACGCAAAAATTCCCGCAATAACTGAAAATAATGAAAAAAATTCCGCATACACAATCGTCGCAAGAAAACTTTTGCGAAGTTGGAGGGCGGTCACGACAGGAATTACAATAAGCGCAGCGATGAGAAGCACTCCAACGATGGGGATGGACAGAGAAACGGTCACTGCAGCAAACACGATAAGAAGCGTATTGATCAATCGCGTTGGAATAC
Organism: bacterium; assembly: GCA_023246225.1. Lineage (GTDB taxonomy): Bacteria > Patescibacteriota > Patescibacteriia > SG8-24 > SG8-24 > JAHFIV01. Next base: position 7,257 of record JAHFIV010000029.1, on the reverse strand, counting down.
CACTCACTTTCGCTGCGTCTTCATCAAAGGTGACGTAGACGAGTTCTTTAAAAAATGCGACGAGCAGAACGATCACCACAACGCCGAGTCCTGCGATAATCCGTACATCTGCTGACGTCACCGTCACGATGCTGCCAAACAAATAATTAAAAAGATTCGTATTAAATCCTTTTGCGAGACTGAGCAAAACAATTGCAAGTGCGAGACTACCGGAAAGAAACAGCGCGAGCGCTGATTCACCATACACTCTCTTTGATGTGCGCAACCGCTCCATGCCGAGCGACGCGATAACCGTCGTGCCGAGCGCAGAGAGCGCAGGATTGACGCCGAGAAGCAAACCGATTGCGATACCTGCGAGAGAGACGTGTGCAAGGGTGTCGGCGATCAGTGAATACCTCCGCAACACTAAAAAAATACCGATGAGCGGTGCGATAATCGCAACGATCATACCGGCTTCAAGCCCACGAACGATAAATCCGTATTGAAAAAGAGAAAGGAAGTTCATTTTTTATGGCGGTGATGGGTCATAACCTTGACATCGTGTCCAAAAATCTTTTCGGAATGACTTTCTTTGAGATATTCCTCTGGCGACATGTGACACACGAGCGTGCGGTCGATGCACGCGATGTGCATCACTTCTTTTGTCACCATCGCAATATCGTGAGAGACGAGCACGAGTGTGAGGTTCAGATCCTCGTTCAGTTTTTTGAGCAGCGCATAAAATTCGCCTTGTGTTTTCTCATCGATCCCAGTCGTCGGCTCATCAAGAAAAATCACTTCGGGTTGCCCTGCGAGTGCCCGCGCGATGAACACCCGTTGTTGTTGACCGCCAGACAGATCACCGATCAGACGGTGCTGATACTCTTGCATCCCAACCTGCTCGAGAGATTTTCTGACGAGATTGTGATCATGTCCGGTGATGCGATGCAACAGTCCGCGAGACCCATACCGACCCATAAGCACAACTTCATGCACCGTTGCAGGAAAATGCGCATCAAAATTTGTCGCTTTCTGCGGCACGTAGCCGATCTTTGACCACTCTCGAAAATTTTTCAGGTCTTTTCCAAAAAGTTTGATCGTTCCGGATTCTGGCCGCAACAACCCGAGCATGATTTTAAGAAGTGTTGTTTTTCCCGAACCGTTCGGGCCTATGATGCCCAAGTAATCGCCGCGATGAATATCAAAAGAGATGTCGTGGAGCACTTTTTCAGCACCAAAAGAAAACGCGACGTCTTTTACTTCAATAATATTTACTGACTCGTGCTGTTTCGACATGCAAGGGCGATCTGAAGATTGGTAAGATTATTCCGCATGACTGAAAGGTAATCCTCTCCTCGTCCGAGGGCCTGGTTGCTTAATCCTTCGATCGGATCGAGCACCAGTGTTTTTGCGCCGACTTCTGAAGCTATTGTCTCAGAAAGCTTCGGACTTACCAAGCTTTCGAAAAAAATATACTTCACCTGATTTTGTTTCATAAACGCGGTGACCTCAGCGAGCTGACGCGGTGATGGTTCCGCATCAGGTGACAAGCCAGCGAGAGACACTTGGCGCAAACCGTAGGCATCTGCAAGGTATCCGAACGCCGCGTGTGCAGTGACGATGTCTTTTGTACTGCAGTTCGAAAGACGCTCATGAAAATTGACGTCGAGTTGATCAAGATCTTTTTTAAGTTTTTCGGCGTTATCGTAAAAATATGGCGCATCGGCAGGATCGAACGCAACGAAACTCTCCACGATTTGATCGACCATTTTTTTTGCAAGCGGTGGACTCAGCCACACATGCGGATCGGGAACGGTTTTGCCATCTTCTTTCATCACTGCAGTAGTGAGAAATTCACCGACAGTAATGACGTGCGTCTTTTTTTGATCAAGATTCTGTATGATGTTTTTCCCCCAGGCTTCGAGTCCGCCACCGTTCAAAACCAGTAGATCGCTCGATTCAATGCGCGCCACGTCCTTCGGTGTTGGTTCGTAATCATGTGGTTCTGCGCCCGCAGGAGTGATGTTTAGTACTTCAACCTGATCACCGCCGATACGCGATGCAAAAAAATACAGAGGATAAAAACTGGTCACGACATGTACTTTTTTTGCAGTTGACGGTTGCGGAACTGGGATTCCGCGAGAGTAGCGAACAAAAAATAGAACAACGAGCAAAAAGAGGCCCGCAACGATGACGATCCTCATTTTTTTACGAGAATTCTGCATAAAATATGCCTATCTCAAGGAGCATACGTCAAAAAGGACGTTTGGGGTAGGGCTTCTACAGTCTCTCTTTCCTAAAAAAATGAAGCCATCGAAGTAGCGCTTCACCAGGACACGACGTCTCGGAACCGACGACCTCTCCGTGACCGAGTACATTCTCCACGGGAATCTGGTGCCGCAACAGTAATGCGCGAAGCAACAACGTGAGCGACGTGAGCTGTTCCATCCCCGCTGCCTCGAAATCAAAATGTCCAACGACACAAATACCGAGTGAGCGCTGGTTCATGCCGTCCGCGCGACAATGCGCACCGACAACATCATCCGCCCTCCCCTTTTGCACATAGCCGTCCGCACCAATAAAGTAGTGATAGCCTATGTCGTCCCACCCTCGCACAACGACGTGATATTTTTTGACGCTCTCAAAATCAGTCGCGATGCGCGCTGTTGCGGTGTGATGGACGATCAAGAAACGAATCTGTGCGGAGTCAAGTTCCATACCTTTATCGTAGAATGATTTACCATTTTTTGCTATACTGACGATAAGATTTGCATGCAAAAAAAGAAGAACAATATACGACTTTCACGACTGGCGCGCCTCGCCGCCTCGCTCTTTTTTTTGTTGCGTGCATCAGCAGTGCTCGCGTTCGAAGGGAAGCCAACGCTTTCTGTATTGATCCCGACAATAAAATTTACCGATCTCATTACGAAAGTTGAAGGCGCCGGAACGTATCTCTACATCCCCTGGCTTGCGCAATACATCGTTGGACTCTATAAATACGCGCTCGGAATCGCGACAGTGATCGCTACGGTGATGATCGTTATCGGCGGTTTTCAGTATGTGACCGGTGGTGGTGACGCGAGTCGAGTCGGCGCGGGAAAAAAACGGATCAGCGAGGCGGTCATCGGGCTCGTTCTTTTATATGCATCGTATGCGATTCTTGCGACAGTCAGTCCGAATCTCCTCTCGCTCGATGCGATAAAAATTTTAAAAATTAAAGCGGATCCATTTAAATCGATGGAATATGCTTTTGTCGACTTTGGAACCGTAGAAGCAGACGCTTACGGAAACACACCGACTGATACGTCAGGAGGTACGGGGGAATATCGTAAAGAAATGAGCGCGGTGTGTGGTGGCCATGATGGTCTCTCTCTCGGATCTGATGCAGAAAAAATTGAGCGTTTAAAAAAAATTATTTCAACATGGAAGACTGTCGGGGCTGATCAGGGTGGAGCGATCTATGTTCGTGGTGGCGACTTTAAGTGTAATTATAGTGTCGCAAGCCCAAATTTTGCCCTACAACAAATGATATCGTTAAAGAAAAATGATGTAGCAACAGATTTGAGTGGAGAGTGTGCAGATGTAGTAACCAAGACCGCTGCCGCCGTCGTTGGTGTGGAAAAAACTGGTCCGATAATCTCTTCGGCAGCGAAGGAGAATGCACAATGCGCAAAAACTTGGATAAAAATTTATAATGATTACATCACCGTTCCGCCACGCAAGGCGGGGATGGCCTGCGGGGATTGTGTCACCTTCATGCTATCTCTTTACGAGTGCTTCGATAAAAGTTTTGATTGGAAATATTTAGGAACTGTACGTACACCTGACGCTTGTCCGAGCGAAAAAAGTCAAAATCACGTTTTCGTTCTTAAATCAAAAAATCATGTTATTGATTCAGACGCTATTCGTGAGGCGGCCACAAAGCTCAAATTTGGGGACATGATCAGCTGGCAGCAAACTGCGGGTTCAAAAGTTGGACATAATTTTCTCTACACCGGTGGTGCTGGTTTGGGTTATGAAATCATGGAGATGGGTGGAGGAGGCAATGGCGACGTTGTGAGCAGAGGTGGTGACAAGGCAGCAAAAAATGCGGGATTAAAATCTGCTGCGGGAGTACAGGCTCACAAAAGTGCCGTCGCCTATCTCATGAGTGTTGGTTCAAACTTTTTTAAAGAGAGCCCTGGGTGTATTTACGCCTACCGCCCACTCGATAAAAAATAAAATTTTCAAATACTTGAAGGCTCTGTATCCTTGCTTTTTGATTCCTTTTTGTCCTACTATCCACCCGGAGGTGCATGCATGGACATCGAAGTGCAGCGTGGCGTGTGGCGCCACTTCAAAGGACGAGAGTATCTCGTCGAAGGAGAGTTCCCAAACACGGAGACCGGCGAGGTGGTCATCCCTTACCGGCAACTGTACGCGCCGTTCGGGCGGTGCTCGCGCACCAAGCTAAACTTTCTCGAACACGTCGAGCGACCGGACTACAACTACAGCGGCCCGCGATTCGTACTCGTTCACGCTTTCTGATCACCCACTTTGTCATTCCCGACCCCTTTCTTTGTCATTCCGGCCTCCGAGCCGGAATCCAGAAATACAAAGACCAAACGAAATCCGTTTGGTCTTCTTTTTTTACGTTCTGGATTCCGCCCCGGATCAGGTCCGGGGTCGGAATGACAAAGAAAAACCGACCCAATAAAAATCGGATCGGTCGCGAATCAAAACGGTGCGTCGTGCGGCTGGATTCCATCGACGAACACCGGAACCGAACCGTTGCCGCCGTTCTCGATGCTATACTCGTGATAAGAAACGGTCTGTCGAGCAACGCGCTCCCAGATAGTGCATGCGATTCCCGCTGGATCCATCAGATGCGACGTGTCGATGTCGGTCCCTGCGAAGAAGCCGGTCTTCATCGCTCCGGTATTCACGAGCGTCGTCTTCGACCCCGGAAGTTCTCTCACGAGTTCGCGACTAAAATTTCTCACGAACCCCGCTTTCGCGAGTTTGAGTGAGCAGTACACGCTTTCGTTTTCACGAATCGTGTACGACGACGTTGATCCGATCACGACAAGATGATACGGCTTCGCTGCGCGCACAGCGAAACGATGAATCTCCGCGAGCGCCGCGACCGGTCCCGTGTAATGCGTCGCGGTCATGCGCGCGATCTCTTGCGGTGTGCAGTCGGCGAGACGCTTCTTCAAAAAAATCCCTCCGACCCAGAACACATACTGCGGAATCTGCTCGGCGACAAACAACCGCGCTTCTTCGCCGAGCGGATCGACTGCGGAAGTGAAGTCTTGCGTGACGAGACAGATCCCTTTTTGATGCGCAGGAATTTTATCTGCCGTCCTCCCACTCGCGACCGCCATGAACTTGCGATCCAACGCCTCTTCGGCGATCGCATGCCCGAGCCCTCGCGTACCGCCCATCACCAAAACGTAGTCGGTCATCGCGTTCCTCCTTTGCGAATATCGCGAATGCGAGTATACCAAAAAATCTGCATGTGTCTAAGGAACCTCTGGAAAACTATGTTCCAGACGGGAAAAATAGCCGTTTACCGTTGAATAGAGAGTTTTTCAGAGGTTCCCCTAAGGAAAACCTTGCAAAATTAAGCCCAGAAACGTAGTATAGCGGTACGCTGTGGAGGGTTGCGCCGAATGGTAAGGCAGCAGTTTGCTAAACTGCGACCCCGTAAGGGGTCCTGTGGGTTCGATCCCCACATCCTCCGCCACGTCGCTCGCGAGCGACGTGGCTCTGCCACTCGATGTGGTAAAGTCACGCCAAGCTGGCGCTCGACGCAAAAACGTCTCCGATCACCGGAGGCGTTTTTGATTTTGTCGCTCGCGAGCGACGTGGCTCGGACATAACGTTGCTTTTACGTACCAAACCCGACATATTGATTATCACCGCAAGAAAGCCGTACACTATCTTCCGTGGAGGGGTGGCCGAGTGGTTTAAGGCAACAGTCTTGAAAACTGTGACGAGACTCTCCGAGGAAGAGCAAGAGTTAGCGTAAAAATAAAGAATTAGTTGAGAAGTTAGCAAAAAAATAGATTACCAATCACAAGCATCATTAATCATCCGAAAGTAGCTTTCATCACTTCTGTGTCAACGGGCTGTCAACGCGACGGCTGGAGACGTGATGAGTACCTGAGGTGCAAAATGGACCGTCGTGGCCCATTTTGTTTTTGATTTCAGAAAAATCTGATGTTGACCCTAATCCTCACGCTCCATCCCCTCTACTAAATCCTCAATCCACCCCTGTAATTTCCGACCGTTCCCATGTTGCAACATACCAAGATGAGACTGCACAACATCTCTCTTGCCGTGACTTACTCTTATACCGCGCAGCATTCTCCTCTTCGTCGTCGTTCGAAGCACACGATGATCAGGAAAGTGAATCCAGCCAAGAAAATCAACTCCGGAAGCTACTGTCCGCAATTCAATCTTCTCCGGATGAAGCCGAAGCCGCAGCTCGTGCCATAAGAAATTCTCGATAGTCGGGAGTATCCGCTCGAGATACTCCTTATCGTGCGACAGGATGATGAAATCGTCCGCGTAACGAATATAATACTCGATACCCAGCCGGTGTTTCATAAACTGGTCGAAGACATTCAGATATACGTTGGCTAAGAGTTGCGAAGTAAGATTGCCGAGCGGCAGTCCTACACCTTCCATGCCGGATGAAAAACTCCGCACGATTTTTTCAAAAAGCCAAACGATCCGCTTATCGGCAACGTATCCGCCAACAATTCCCATCAGAATGTCCTGATCAATGGAGGCGAAAAACTTTTTTACGTCGCACTTCAGCGCCCACACTGTCTTTCGATGATTCTGTGAGGCTTTACGAGCAAGGCTGGCGAATTGGTTGATCGCTCGATGCGTCCCCTTTCCAATCCGGCAGGAAAACGAATCGGAAATAAAGCAGCGGTCGAAAAAAGGATATAATTTCCGGTAGATGGCCCGATGCAAGACTCGGTCAGCCACGGTCGCTTTGTGTATGCTGCGGGTCTTTGGGTCTAAAATGACGAACGCGTCATAGGGGGAATGCTCATACGTCATGCCAGCGAGACGCTCGTGCAACAAAAGCAAATTTGGCATAAGATGGCGTTCGAACTCTTGTACGTCGAGCCGCGAACGTTTTCCTTGCGCAAACTCCTTCCAAGCCTCAAGCAGGTTTTCAACGGAAATAATTTCATGATAGCTATGTCTGAACAAAATATTGATCATATGATGGTTACCCCCCCCCGAAACTCTTGCCCCTACTTCAGAAGCTGAAGA
>JAHFIV010000028.1 GCA_023246225.1 bacterium | reverse complement strand
AGCCTTGGCCCGGCTGAGCAAGTTTGCACTTGTTCTTTGTTCGATGATTCACGAGGTGACGAACATCCTCGGTCTGCATGCCGTGAAACAAACTCCCATCGATGCCGATCATCCCCGAAATAAAGGATCGGGGGTGGAGAGGTTTAAAGGTTAAAAGGTACGTACCTTTATACCTCTTTACCTTTTGACCTCTTACTCTTTCAGGGAACGACGGACTTCTCGGTCGATGTCGCGGCGTTTAAGCGTTTCTTTTTTCTCAAACTGTTTTTTGCCGCGCGCAAGACCGAACTCCAATTTGATCTTGGAGCCCTTAGTATAGACAGAAATCGGTACCAAAGTCAATCCCTTCTGCTCTAATTTGCCGGACAGTTTTTGAATTTCGCGGCGATGGAGCAGTAACTTTCGCGAACGTTCAGGATCATACTCAGGAAGCGGTCCTGCTTGTGGATACTTCTGAATATGGGAACCGATAAGCCAGGCCGTGCCCCGCGAAATCGTGACATACGCACCGAGCAGACTCATTCTGCCTGCGCGGATCGACTTCACCTCCTGCCCGGTGAGCAACAAACCAGCCTCGAACGGCTCGAGGATTTGGTAGTCAAACTTTGCTTTCTTATTATAGGCAAGAGATGGCATAGGTGCTTCCCTGCAGAGTACCGAAATTTTGCGCTCCAGAACAGGGGTCATTCGCCTTTGACAGGAATGACACGAGACAGTATGATGTCTCCGATAATAGGAATCTCTGAAAAACTCTATTCCGCGCGGGAAACGAGGGATTTTTTTCGTCCGGTTCGATGGCGCGCCGCAAACGATATGACCATATCGTTGAGGACGCGACGTCGGAGCGGACGGAAAAAATAACCGTTTCTCGCTGCGAAGAGAGTTTTGAGGAGGTTCCAAAAGCTAACCTCACAGCCTTGCGAATTTCACGAAGAAAGTTCAAACCAAAGGCGGTAAAAGTGCTGTACCTCGTCAACGAAGGTATTCGCTTCCCTGAAGTGCGCGTCATCGATGACGTTGAGGGGCACATCGGCATCATGCCGACCGCAGAAGCGATCGCGAAGGCGAAAGAACGAGAGTTGGATCTCGTCGTGATCCAACCGAACGCTGTGCCACCGATCGCAAAGATCATCGATTTCGGTCGATTCAAATACGAACAAGATAAAGAAGCTCGCAAGCAAAAGGCGAAGCAAAAAACGGTTGAGGTAAAAGGTATTCGATTGTCGATTCGAATCGGACCTCACGACCTCGACGTTCGCAAAGAAAAAGCGAAAGAGTTTCTCGCAGAGGGAAATAAGGTCAAGGTGGAGATCATTCTCCGTGGCCGCGAAAAACGATTCGGTGATCTCGGTAAGCAAGTGATCGCGGATTTCATCGTCCTGCTCGGCAAGGATGTGCCGGTAAAGGTGGAGGTGCCGTTCACTCGTCAAGGAGGACAGTTGACAACTATCGTGGGGAAAGCGTAATATTTGCCCACACGAAATCCCCTATGAAAACGCATAATGCTATCTCCAAACGATTCAAGGTCACGAAGCGCGGCAAAATTTTGAAGCGCGCTGCGGGTCAAGACCACTTCAACGCCCGCGAAAATGGGAAGACTACTCGCGGCAAGCGCCGGGACAAACAGCAGCACCCGAGCTTCGCGAAGACGATCAAGAAACTGACGCAACAGCAGTAGAAGGGAATCTCCAAAAAATTATATGCCGCGAGTAAAACGTGGAAAAACTCATCTCAAGCGCCGCAAAAATATTTTGGCCCAGACAAAGGGCTACATGTGGGGGCGCAAAAGCAAGCTTAAGTTGGCGCAAACAGCCATTCTTAAGGCAGGAAAGAACGCATACCGCGATCGCCGCCTGAAGAAACGGACGATGCGCTCGCTTTGGACCACTCGCATCAACGCAGGAACGAGGCTCGAAGGTCTGAGCTACAGTAAATTCATCGATGGCCTCAAAAAGGCTGGCGTGACCTTGGATCGCAAAGTGCTCTCCCAGCTCGCCGCCAAATACCCAGAAGCATTTAAGGCGGTTATAGCGGTTGCCGCAAAAAAATAAGGCGAAATTAGAGAAACAAAAATCCCCTCATAATCAGAAGGGATTTTTGTTTTGCAGTTCCGCGGCGCCCGACTTCCAACCCGACCCTTTGTACCGGGTACTAGGGGTCGAGTTCACGAGCTTGTCGCGTTGCCTGTCCCTTTGGTGCCTGGCACCAAAGGGACAGGCAACGAAGTTTGTCATTGTGGGTTGACAAAGTCTGTCTTTTGTGCTAGATTGCTTAGTTCCAGGCATCTCTGCTTGGGCTCGCGCTTTTACGGCGCGACGATCGCTACTTTCCAACCAACCGACCTCAACGAAAGGAGGGGCCCATGCCCCCTACCATCAACCAGGCCCCGATCAATCTCTCCACCACGCAGCCCGGCATCCAGCCACCGCCCGCGCCCCCGAACGGCACGAGCAACGGCAACGGGACTCCGCCGCTGATCGCGACGAACCCCGGGAACGGCTCGGCGACGACCGCAGCGAACCAGGGCACCGCGCCCGACCTCGACGCGACCGACCCCGACATCGGGAACGCGCCCGATCCGGACGCGAGCGCCGACGTCACCGCACCGACCACCGAGCCCCACAACAACCGGGCGACGAAGATCGCCCTGCTCGTGGTGGCGATCCTGATCGCGCTCGGCATCGTCGGTGCGATGCTGTACTCCGGATCGAAGCCGGCTCCCAAGCCGGTGCCGCCGACGCCCGCGCCGCCGGTCCCGGTCGTCGTGGTGCAGGAGACCGACTACGCCGCGTGCGGCAAGCCGGTCGCACTCGCGGCTGGCGAGGCGCACTCGTGCGTCGGCCGGTCCGCTGGCGTGTACATCATGCCCGACCCCGACGGTCGCATCTTCCCCTGCGGGTGCGCGAAGGCGCTCCCCGGGAAGTAGCGATGACGCTCGTCGCGGGGGACTCACCTCCCCCGCGACGAGATCTCCAACGATGGGCGGCCCGCGATCTCCGCAGGCCGCCCATTTCTCTTCCACAACACCAACCAAGAGGAAAACGAAATGAAAGATTCGAAGAGACTCGAGATCGTGATCGGCGACGGCCAGAGAGTCCGCTTGGGTACTCCGCTCGAGCCGCTCAAGGTCATCGTCCGCGACGCGATGGGCGCCCCACTCCCAGAGGTGTGCATCTGTTGGCACCTCGACATGGGCAACGGCGTGATCGAGGCCGGTGCAGAAACGGATGCGGAGGGCATCAGCTGCGCCAACTACCACCCCTCCGACGCCGGCGACTACCGGATCCTCTGCATGATCTCGGTGCTCGAGGGGGACTACGACCCCGTACTGTTCGAGGGGAAGATCCTCGCGGAGCAGACGGCGACGAAGCAGGACCACACCACACTCGACGAGGACTGGGAGATCCCCGAGATGCCGGCGCCCGTGGCACCGACACCGATCCTGATGGTGAACGGTGGACAACCACTCATCGTTCCGAGACGGGGGCGCCAGCTGCCCAAGCCGGTTCGCATGGTCGCACCAAAACAGCGAGTCGCAGTCATCAAGAAACCGGCGCACGATGTCACCGTTCTTGGACTGTTCTTCGCCCTCCTCCTCGTGCTCGGCGTCATCGTCGGACTCGCCGTCGGAACGAGCGTCACGGGGATCACGTCCGAGCCCGTGGAGAACCCTCCGAGCGACATCATCAAATAACCGGCAGCTTGCCGGCCAGACGCCCCACCTCTTCACGAGGTGGGGCGTTTTTCATTACATTCTCCTTTGTCATTCCAGGCTGTCTCTTTGTCATTCCGGCCTCCAAGCCGGGACCCAGACATTCCAACCCCTCTCTCTTTGTCATTCCGGCCTCCGAGCCGGAATCTAGAAACGTAAAAAACCAAACGAATTTCGTTTGGCCTTTGCATTTTTCTGGATTCCGGGTCACGGCCCGGAATGACAAAGAGGGAGGCCGGAATGACAATATAATGACTGGGTCCCGGATCAAGTCCGGGATGACAAGGTGAAAACTCAAGACCACGCAAGGCTCACCCGCTAATCGCGACAAGAATCATCCCAAGCATCGACCAGTCGATCGTGTTCGATGTCGACGCAAGCACATCACCGAGACGATGTACTTCAACATAGGTCCGTTCAGAATCTTCGACGACTCCATGCGGCGCACCACTCGCCTGCTCCCTCCGAAACACCGCGAGTTCTTCCTCGGTAACTTCGCAGGCGAACACTTGCGCTTGATGCGCAGAAAGCGTACCGCACAGCTGTCTGCTCCCAACTCTCCGCAGTCGCGACACATCGATCGCAAACCCGGTCTCTTCTTGCAGTTCGTGTGCCGCGATCACAAACGGATCTTCACCCGACGTCCAAGAAGAGCCACCCGGCACTTCATGAATGAATCCGTCCGATGTCGTGGCAGGACTACGAAACTCGCGTATCACCAGCACCTCGGTATCCATCAGATCGGCATGTTTGCGATACGCAACGACCGCTGAAATGTCCGGTCGCCCGATCACAAACTCATTTATTTTATTTCGTCCCTCTGCAGCGATGTGCACATCAACGTGCAACGCGAACGCAAAGATCGATCGTGTCGCTCCTGGACGAGACACCCACAACACGCGCGCACCATCAAGTCGATTCCCCGCCGCTTTTTGTGCAACGAGCCAACGCTCGAAATGCGGCAGTCGCCAAATGTGCAACGGCACCATCCGCTCACCACCGCTGCGCTCTGCACCGTCGCCAACGCGTTCGACCGCAAGACGAAGCGTGTCTTCGAGAGAGCTCGCGATCGGCACATGCTCTTTCTCTGCGAGATACGCGAGGTAGCGCATACTGTCTGCATCGGCAGGAAACCCAAGCACCAATTTTCCAGAATGCAGAAACATTCCGTACTCCACGTTCGTTGTGAATCCCGGCAGAGTTAGTTTGTTGCGAGGAACCCAGAACACGATCGCGTCGGCCATGTGCAAATGCGCAACTTCCCATTCGATCTGATTTTCGTAGCCATGTTTCCAATCATCCGCAATGCGCGGCAAAGGAACGAACACCACGCCGTCATACCCTATCTCTTCGAGAAGACGCAGTGCTTCGGGTCGCCAGTTGATATCATCAGCTGCGCGCGGCGAAGGTCCCGCAAGAAAAATCGATTTCGAAAATTTCTCCGGTGGTTTTTCTGGTGCGTACACAACATGCATAGACGTTTTCATGTAGTCCTCCACGCAGATCGTAACATAAGAGCTGAAAAGTAAAAACCGCCCCGCAATGCTGCGGGACGGCGCAAGTTACTGCAACCACTGCAAGTCGAACTCCTTGATGTGGATCCTCTCGTCGGGAACGTCGAGCGCGCGGAGCACATCGTGCATCGCCTCACCCATTCCCCACGGACCAGAGATGTAGAAGATCGATCGCTTCATGTCGTCTTGGCTGATCGCTCGCGAGATCATCTCGACATCGATCCGTCCCGATTCGTATCCTTCCACCGCACCCACGGTTTGCGTGAGCGTATGAACGAAGTGCGGAAGCACTCCCAACCGTTGCCATCTACCAAGCGCGTCTGCACCGACCACGCGACCGACCGTTTTGTTGGAGTACAGCAACGACACGTCGAGACGCACGCCGCTGTCCCAGAGGTAGTGCAGCATGCTGAGAATCGGTGCGATCCCCGTTCCGCCGATGACGAACACGTGCTTCGCTTTCACCACATCGACGAGCGTGAAATCACCGATCGGCGCAGAGACCGATACTTCCGTTCCGATCGGCAGCTCGAGCAAGTTCTTCTTGAACGCGCTGCCACGAAGTCGAGTGACGATCTCGACGCGGTCGCTCTCCGCGGGAGACGACGCGACGTTGAAAATTCTTGCATCGCCATGCGCATCCTGATGCGCACCACCGAGCAACCGCACTCGCACGTATTGCCCCGGAGTGAAATGGAACGGCTGCGCTGTCCGAAAACCCACAACGATCGCGTCCTTGTCGGCAGAAGCCCAGGACCGATCCGCAAGTGTCATCGAAAAATCTTTGAGCATCGTCTTCTCCTCTTCCTTGAAAGCACTTCAACAAAAAATAGCATCATTGTCAATACAAAGACGCCAGGTTCTCTGGCGTCTTTGTGCGCGTCATGCGAGCAAGCACACGAATGCATCATTTTCATTCCGTACTTCTGTCAGATTCGGCATGAGCAACGCATCGGTGAATCGCACGATGCGCGTCGCTCGTCGGACATTTTTTCGTTCAGCGAGCGATTCGCGTGACACAAGCGCAACACCGTTGTACGGAAAACAATTGGAATGACGGTTCACGAGATGCAGCGGGAGTTGCGGTGCGGGTTTTGGATGCACCGTCGCGCGGATCGTGTTCGGAAACGCACGATCGGTGATGTGAAGCCACCGCATCGCGAGAAGAAACGATGCGTACCCCGCTGCGGTGTTCCTCGCAGATCTTTCGATCGTACGCGGCAGTCCAGACGCTGCGTTGTTCACGATATGTACGAACGAATCGAAGTCGTACTCTGGTACACGAATGTGGAGCAACATACTTCTTCGCAGCGCAGACATGCGTTCACAAATATCCGGGTTCGTTCGTTCGAGTCTCGCGATCGTGCGACGAATGTGTCGCTGCACGCGCAAGAATTCCGGCTCGCAATCAACGAGCCATTGCATATCGATCACATCGATGTTTTCGCTGAGTCCCATCGTTTCTTTTATTTCTGTGACGCGTTCACGGTAGATGCACGCTTCGTCATTTCCCGTTCCGAAAAGTTCGGCGTACACCAAACCATCAGTGAGCAGTGTAACGTGCAAACCCGGTGGGTACACCGCTTCGATCGACGCGCACAAATCTCGCACTTGCGCGAAATGCAACCATTCACCGAGATCGATAGTGGACGACTCACGAGGAAACGCGAGAGGGTTTTGTGATTTAAACGGCAGCGTGGGGAGTACGATGCGTATCGCGCGCTGCTCTTGAATGCTCGCGGCAATTTCTCTTCGGAAGACATCCAGGTGTGGGATGAGCGCGCTGAGTGGCCCACGTCGGAAATTGCCGTTCATGAATATCGAGAGGATCTGTTCGTGTAATGGATCTCTCGTCGAGCTCGGTGGACGTATCGTTTGTGGAAGCGTGCGCAGCGAATCGCTGTGCCAGCGCGTGACTGGAAGCTGACGAGAACGGCTACGCACAGAAAAACCGCGCGTCCACGCCATGCTGATTCTCACCGTGGATTCGATTGCACCGATAATCCACGCGGCATCTGGAGAAGTGGTACTGCGGTCAGAGGGAAGAAGAGTGCCTCCCCCATCACGCCAACGTTGTTCATTTGAAGTCATAGGAATGTTTTTTAGAGATGCTATTTTATTAGAAGTAACAAAAAATCTCGGCCTGTCGGCCGAGATTTTTTCACGCAGTATGCTGATCGTGCGATCAACTACGCAAATAAAAACCATCGGCGCGACGCTTAAACGTCTTATACGCGCGATAGCTCTCCATGGTGCAAGTTGTCTGCGAAAATGACCCGATCATAATAGTAAAAGTTACATTACACCATAATGCGACATATGTCAACTTGTTGCATGACAGATGTGCTATGGACTCCACAAAAAAAACGGTGACAAAAGTCACCGCGCCCTCGAAAGCATATCGAGATACATTCTCCGAATCACATTGCCCGCGAGGCCGAACCGCCACTCGATCGGCGATGGACTCGCCCAGTCACCGACGTCGTATCCACGATCTTCGAAACGCTTTTTTATGTCCGCCAGTTGTGGCGAAGATATCATGCGAAGCCCGTGGCTTTTTCCATGCAACGTCGGCACGTATTCGCGGAAACGAAATCGGATCAGCTCTGGAGGAAGAATCGCGAACACCTGGTCGACGTCGCTCTTCATATCACTTGTGAGAATCAAACTCGCGTTGACCTTGCGACCGTTCGGATTTTTATTCCGCCACAGCTCGGCTGCTTTGCGCACTGCGTGAAAATCAGAGAGCCGTGCGCCGCTCATCTCCTGTCGCTCCCGCTCCGAAGTGGAGATCAACGAAATTTGCAGTTGCACCGGTTGCGAATGACGCGCCGCGAAATCTGCGAGACGAGCGAGCGTCTCTGTTGCGATTTTCGTTGCAGGAAGAATCGTCGATACTTTGAAAGAAACCGGCACCGCCGCAGCGATTAGCTCAAGGCCGTCAACGAGTGCGGTGTTCAGCATCGGTTCACCGGTGTTGGCGACCGTCACCTTGTGCGGCGTATTGTCGACGGTGAATCCATGAAGCCCAGCCTCCGCAAGCATCAGCAACGCCTGATCGCGAATCTCCTCTTTCGTCAGATTCCTTGCGAATTTTTCTGAGCCGAGTTCACAAAACGCGCACGACATCGGACACCCCGCCTGACTAGAAATAACGACGATGTTCTTCGGCTTTGCATCACCGAAAAAATAACTGATTTCGATCACATTGCCGTCGATGGTGAGACCGGGAATACCGATAACCCCATCATGACGGTCACCGAACGTGAACACCAAATCTTTGCGGATGGAACTCATCTCTACCTCCTGTCTCGCAATCGTGGCATGTGCTGCGGCGAAATGCAATAATACAAAATCAAATAAAAAATCCTGAGACGATGCGCTCAGGATATGCCGATGTTCACATGTATGCGAAATAGGTCAAGCCAAACACGATCTGACCACCGAGCGTGACGACCATCATGGTCAACGCTTCGGATGAAGAAAACAATCGACACTGACGATACTTCGTCCGTGGAAAAGCTCCTTTCCAAAAGAAACGAGTCGCGCGGATGAGAAGACTGACCTGCGCCACAACGACAGAAGCGTTCACGAGTGCGTACAGGCCGCCGATCGCCTTCGCCCAGATCGGCGCGTTGAAACTGAATACTCGAAAACCCGACCAGGCTTGATAGACATGCGTGCAAAAAAGGAAACCGAAGAGGATCAAAACCGAAAGATATCTCCTCCTTCGCTCCTTCTTTGTTGTGCTTTGATACAAAGAAAAAATGAACGGTCGAATCGCAAGCTTCCCTGCAAGTGGAAGCCTGTTCACGAATCGGACAAAACTACGCACGTCACACCTCCACGGATATTCACGCTCCCCAGAGCTGTATCACGTGAATATGTAACGGTCAATGCTATGATTGACGACATCGCCAAGATACCCTAAGGTACGCTCGTTCCGACACACTTTTTTCTGTGGCGGCAACAAGGAGGAAGACATGCTCTTCGTAGTCTATGCGATTTTCATCAGTGCGGCGGCGTTCGGACTGAACGCTTTCTTCAACCTCGGCCTTGCGCTCGAGTTCTGGCTGCTCTACGCCTTGGCGCTCAGCCTCGGCTATGTCGGTTTCGGACTCAGGATCGTCAACGAATGGGAACGGCGGCCGGTGCTACGCCTCGGCAAGTACAGCGCGACCACCGGTCCCGGACTTGTCTGGGCTGATCCCGTGCTCCACACCTTCCTGGACGCAGTGCCGGTCTGCGACCAGGTGACGCAGCTCGAAGTTCCCAACGTGCAGACGAAAGACAACGTCCCCATCTCGTTCAAGTTGGTGTTGACCACACGTGTGAGTGCCACACGTGTCAGAGACTACATCGTCAAGGTCTCGAGCGGACTGAGCGCAACGATGAGCCGGACGATCTCCTCGGTGACCGAGTGCATCGGCAAGAACGATCTCGACTCGATCCTCCACAGCCGCGACACGTTGTCGACCCAAGTCCAAGCGATTCTGCAAGACAAGGTCAAGGAGTGGGGCATCGAGATCACCGCGATCGAGCTGACCGACATCAAGATCACCGACGTTTCGATCGAGCAGGCGATCGCCATGAAGGCTCGCGCGCGCAAGGAGGCCGATGCGGAGCTCGCGCGCGCCGAGGCACAGAAGCAGATCGCGATCAAGCTTCGCGAAGCGGCCGAGCAGTTCACGGATGCCACGTGGCGTCTGAAGAACCTCGAAACGCTCGTCGAACTGTGTCGCTCGGCGCAGAACAACACCATCATGGTCCCCTCGGATCTGCTGCAAGCGCTGCAGGGAATGAGGAATCTCGCGCCCGAAGGATTGCGAGAGGCGTAATCACTCCCGCAACTCACTCGACCTTTTCTTCAGAAGGGGTCGTTTTTTTATTGCGAAAATAGCCCATCGGAACGACGTGCTCCTCGTAGTCGGTCTCAAGTGAGGTAGGTAGCCATGCGCAGCAACGAACCGAGTCCAAATCTTTTGCGCAGATTATCGACGATATCCCTATCCAATCCTAAAACAGCAAAAAATTAGATTGCATACTTCGCTCCGAGCCGCTCTAACTCCATCTTTGTTCTCTCATCTATTTGCTGCTTGCTTGCAGGTGAAACTTTATTTTTTCCTGGTAGACAATTAAAAAAATTGTTCTTCGTCAGATCGATTATGCCATCACGACCTGTCGCCATGAGACGCTCCGCCGCCATCCGCCAAGTTGTATCAAGTATCGATTGCAATCGCTCTTCGCCAAGGATTATTCGAGTGCATCCCAATACATTAGTGATCGGTCGACACAAAAATAACTTGCCATCTACTTCACGAAATGCGGGAAAATCGGAAACGATAATCCCATCGATAACTTCTCCAGTAAATTCGACAACGCTTTCGGAGCCATCAAACGAATACCCGTAATCTTTCGAGGGGCTCATGGAGCTTCTTAGGCGCGGGACTGATGGAACAACGAAGGTAACCGCATCGACATAGGCGCGCTCATCCCAAAAATGGCATTCCATGCTGACACCACTGCGCTCACAAGTCAGACTGAACTGCTTGATTAATCCAGATGCATAAGCAGTCAGTACTGACCCAAGCTGAGTTTCATCAAAAAGACCCGATTCCTTCAATCGAATCACCGAGTCCTGATTTACCATGAGCTGCATGTCAACGTCTGATTTATCTGCAACGCTGTAGTTTTGACCATACGCCATCGAACCGCTGAGCATGAGTCCAGTGATGCCAGGGGCGATAAGCGGAACAAATTCATTCAACAAGCTTTGACGCCGGGCTGTTTCTCTCGCAGACACATCGACATCAGGAGGAGTAAATGCTTTATCTAACATAGGATACAACACCAAGACTTGAAAATTTACTTTTTTAGGATATCACATCAGAGAAATAAAAACGCCTGAAAAGAGACCTCTTCGAGACGTTTGAATTCCATACGGCGCGTTATTGTTGGAGATCAACGAACATGTACCGTTCATATTTGCCAACCTCTTCTGTATATTTTTTCGCCGCACCCTCGGCAACTAATTTTTCCCAGAGTCTTTTTGCTTCTGGTGATTGCAGCGTATCGGAATGCAGCGGCAGATTATACTGCATATTGGTGAGCGCGTTCATCATTCGGAGTCTTCTCATGCCGAGTCCCTTACCACGCGACCCGTCCTCTGTATTCGTGCCACCCACGAACGGCTTATCTTTAAAGTATGCGCTTTCTTTTTTCGGACCATCGATATACAAACGCACTTCACCGTGACCGATCTCCTGATCGTCAACACCGACATCGATCAGGTGCATCAGTCTTTCTGTATCGCCCTCATCTCCGTATGTTTTGGTCTGCACGCCAACATACGTCTTCGATGCATCGGCATGACTGATAACGAAAAGCTTCTCGAAATTTCCCGGCCGATAGTTATCGAAGCGCACCAAATATGTACTTTGCTCTTCGAGAGCGGCAACCGCTTGCGGTGGAATATTTTCTAACGATTCCGGAGTGATCACACTTCCGGGGAGCAAACGCTCAAAAATTTCTTTCTGCTGTTTCAGTGGGTCACCGCTCTCCGCTGCCGATGCATTTTCACCTTCGCGTGGACGCATACCTTTTCTTTGTATATGAAATCTCTCATCACTATACTCTCACAGAATAAAAAGAGCACCCAACGACGGTTGGGCGCTTTTCGAGGGTCAGGAGACGATCCCTGGGTTGTGGTTCGGTGGGTAATTGACGAACGTACCACAAGGCGAGACGAAGATCCCCTCTTGTCTCGGTCTTCGTGGAACGAGCAAGGAAGGGTGGGTACCGAAGACGCAAAGCATCTCAGCTTCGACTTTTCCCTCAGGCAAGAAGGATATCGCTGGGATGTCGACCAGGCCGTTCTGACGAAGAACGTCCTCGATCGCCTCCCTGGCGTCCTCCCTAGAACCGCGTCTCTCGATCAGGGCAACTTGCACCGCATGCACAAGAGTGTTCACCCTCGTGGGTGTCGAGCACACGTAACCAAACATGTTGATGTAGTGATGGACCGAGCGCTCGTCGCCCCAGGTTACCATCGCCCAGGCGATGCGCTTGTCCTCGAAGGCGGTGAACTGCAGGAAGTTGCCCTCGATGCTCTCTCTGGGACTCATGCCTGTGTCTTTGGTGAAACTCACGCGCGGATATCGACTCATGGTGATCCTCCTGCTTCGTTGTTTACCATTAAAATGGCCGTTTTGTCAATATCACTTATGTTTTTGCGGTATTGGGACGAAGTGAGAACTCTTGTGCTTTCTTCAATCTGCAAAACAAGGCCAAATTTGGTTTGAAAATGAGAATAAGAAAAGCGCACTCGTGAAACGAGTGCGCGATGTTTGGTTGAGCGGATGTCGTCGTTGTGTTCTACCGTTTGGGGATGGGAATTCCTTTGGACCTGAACCAGTCACCCGCGTAAGGGAGCTCGGCCTCCCGGAATGGTGTAACGATGTCGGTCAGAACGCCGCATTCCTTGCACCAAAACGTGGTGTAGGATTCGGTTTCGTCGCGCGCGTGGCTCTCGGTACGGAAGAGGTCGCCCTTCTCGACGAGCAGCGTCGCGCCACAACCTCCATCCCCGTTTCCTTTGCCTGTGCACTTGCACTCCTTGGTCCAACCCTTTTGCTTCCTACCCTTTTTGAGAGTTTTCATCTCGCTTCTCCTTGTAAAGGTCCTTTGCTCCATCGCCGTTATGTCCTGACATACCTTATATCAGAACGTGATATCATATTATACATATAGCCTTTTGTCAAGACTACAGATTAAGAACCGGTGTCTTAAGAGATTCCAACAACCCTTCTACCCAAACAAAAAAGCCGCTCCATGAGCGGCTTTTTTGTATGGCGGGTCCGAAGGGATTTCCCCTCGCTCCGACTCGGGTACCGGTGACGCTGCGCACCGGGCTGCCCCCGGCAGCCCTCTCGCGCCCCTTCAAATCCCCTTCACATCCAAAAATCTAAAATACGGATGCCGAAAGGCATCCGTATTTTAGATGGCGGGTCCGAAGGGATTTCCCCTCGCTCCGACTCGGGTACCGGTGACGCTGCGCACCGGGCTGCCCCCGGCAGCCCTCTCGCGTCCCTTCAAATCCCCTTCACATCCAAAAATCTAAAATACGGATGCCGAAAGGCATCCGTATTTTAGATGGCGGGTCCGAAGGGATTTGAACCCTCGATCTTCTCCGTGACAGGGAGACGTGTTAACCGGGCTACACCACGGACCCATACATTGTTTAACTCAACAGACTCTTCGTTTCTCGACGCCCTCGGCCTGTCCGATGGCCATCGGACCATGTTAACCGGGCTACACCACGGACCGATGATTTCAGTGTCGTCACTATAAAGGAAAGTCTAATTCCTTTCAAGCCCTACGGGCATGATTGACAAAATGGCTAAAATATGGTAAAATTTTTAATGAAATAATCTTTACTTTTATGCCCGAGAGAGGATCATCTGGAGAAACAACTGGTGCTGCGAACAGAATTCAAAATAATATCGACATCGCAAGATTTGGAAACCCTGGTGAGGAAATCAGAGGAGACCAACCTGTCTCGATAGAAAATATCGAGAGAACCGTTTCTCTTCAGGCGCTCGCAGCAAAAGAAGCCTTACGAGTATACGAACTTCTGAAGCCTGGTGATGCAAAAAAACTGGAGCATCTCAAGGAAGAATTT
>JAHFIV010000068.1 GCA_023246225.1 bacterium | reverse complement strand
TGGATGAAACTGCACGCCAACAAAAAACGGATGTTTTTTAATTTCGATAATCTCAACAAGTAGTCCGTCGGGTGAGGTGCCAGCAAACGTGAGTCCGGCTTCACGAAGTCGCTCACGATACGCATTGTTGACTTCATACCGATGGCGATGCCGCTCACCAATCTCCGCTGCGCCGTACGCCCGTCGCGACACCGTCCCTTCTGCGAGAATGCAGGGATACTCACCGAGCCGCATCGAACCACCAAAGTTTTTCGCGCGCAGCAACGCTTCTTGTTCTGGCATGATATGGATCACCGGATGCAACGATTTCGGATCGACTTCCGCGGTGTTTGCACGTTGCAGCTTTGCAACGTGTCGCGCAAACTCGATCGTCGCGAGTTGCATGCCGTAGCACAAACCAAAATACGGAATTTTTTTCTCGCGACACCACTGAATCGCACGAATTTTTCCTTCCACACCACGACTGCCGAATCCACCAGGAATCAAAATCCCATCGTACTTCGATAATTCCTTCAAAGCTCGAGGATTTTTTTCATATTCTTCCGCATTCAACCATTCGAGCTCCGGTTTCATTTTTTGATTCCACGCTGCGTGCTTGAGAGCCTCGATCACCGAAAGGTACGAATCTGCAAGAGTGAAACTTCCTGTAGCAAAATATTTTCCCACGATACCGATACGCACCGGCCGCGTTGATTTTTCAATATTCGTCACGAGCTTTTTCCATTCTTTCATGTCACGTCGCCGTGCACGCATGCCAAACTTTCGAAGGATCGTTCCCGAAAGATCTTCAGCTTCAAAATTCAACGGAATCTGGTAGATCGAATCAACATCCGGCACCGAAATCACATCGCGCTCGTGAACGCTGCACGATGCGGACAATTTTCGACGACGCGGCTCATCCATCGGACGATCAGCGCGCCCCAAAATAATGTCCGGTTGAATCCCCGCAGAATTTAATGTACGCACGGCGTATTGCGTCGGTTTTGTTTTCATCTCACCGGTCTTCGATGGCACCGGCAAATAACTCACAAGAACGGTCATCACATCTTTTGGTCGCTCAAGTTTCATCATGCGTGCCGCTTCAAGAAACAACACGTTTTGATATTCACCGACCGTTCCACCGATTTCGATCATCGTAAAATCTGCTTTTGCCTTTCGCTGTGCGGCACGAATACGACGGATCACCTCTTCTGGCACATGCGGCACCACTTCAACTGTTTTGCCACCATACTCAAGATTGCGTTCTTTTTCGATCACTGTGCGGTACACCCGACCGGTGGTCATGTAGTTCACACTCGTGATGTCCTGATCGAGAAAACGCTCGTAATTACCGATGTCTTGATCCGTTTCATCGCCATCGGTCGTCACAAAAACTTCACCGTGCTCGACCGGATTCATCGTGCCCGCATCAACGTTAATGTACGGATCGATCTTGATCGCAGTAACGCGAAAACCACGACCTTGCAAAATCCGACCGATCGACGCACACGCTGCGCCCTTACCGACACCGGACATCACCCCACCAACGATAAAAATATATTTTGGCATGCGGTTATTTTACCATTTTTGATGGACGGGGTGCAGTGGGCGCGGGTGGTGGTGTTCGAGGATGCTCTCGCCTGCTCACAGAAAGATTTGCGATCGCCTTTTCAAGAATCGGCCGTACATCTTCGTAACTCGATGTACGCATCGCGTGACGCAGTCCCACCCAAATAATGCGACGAATTTTCTCCTTGCGTTGCGGACTACCTTTCGCACGCGCCGGTGCTTGCATCAAAAAATAATGCACGTACTTATGTATCAACACACCTTTCGTCTCAACGCGATACCGATCACGAAACCAAAAATCGATGGTGCCAAGCTGCTCAACGACGCGCAGCCTCCCGAGCCCCATCTCTTCGCGCGTTTCTCGAATCGCTGCATCGACGATCGCCTCGCCTTTACCTACATGCCCTTTTGCGAACGCCCATTTGCCGTACGGATCCATGATAAACGCGATACGCACCCCTTTCGGAGTGCGCTTGAAGACGATCCCGCCTGCCGAGATCTCGACCTTCATCTTTTCGTCAGAAGACCGGAGGGGCTGTCCTTTTGGAGGAACCCCTCGATCTTTTCTCTGCGGAGATTGTCGTGAAGGAGGACGGTTCATGGCTGTTTCTTATCATCGTTTGCTGCGGTGGTTTTCGGCGCGTCGATGTGTTTCGGTAAACCGCCAGGGAGCGAGAGCAACTCGAGCGCTTTGTCCATCTGCGGATCTTTATCTGCGTTAAAATCTTCCGGGGTCAACTTCACTTCGACGTCCGGCGCGATCCCTTCTTTATTAATAGACCTCCCCTTCGGTGTGAGCCACAACGCAACGGTAAGTTTGAGTGCGGATCCATCATTAAATTCCTGATAATCCTGCACCGATCCTTTCCCGAACGTTTTTTCGCCCACAAGAATTGCTTTTCCGGAATCTTGCAGCGCACCCGCAACGATCTCTGAAGCAGACGCAGACCCTCCGTTCACAAGCACGATGGTCGGAATGTCGGCGAACCGCGCAAGTCCATCCGAGGGATACTCTTTTTTTGTGCCATCGCTGAACTGTTCGGTAACGATCACCTCTTTGTGAATCCAATCACCGGCGACTTCAACCGCCGAGTCCAAAAATCCGCCTGGATCATTACGCAAATCAAGAATAATACCGGCAGGATTTTCCATCATGCTCGCACGAACCGCATCGTTAAATTTTGCGGTCGTTTGTTCGTTAAAATGCGTGACGGTGATCACCGCAACATGCACACCGTGGGGTGCTTTCATCATTTTCCATTTCACCGGTTCGACAGTGATCGTATCGCGTTTAATTTCGTACTCCTTCGGCTGTTTCAATCCTTCACGCATGATCAGCAGCTTCACTTTTGTATCTTTTGGTCCACGAATACGGTTGACCGCATCTTCAACCGCCATGCCAGTCGTATCAAAACCATCGATTCCGTAAATTTTATCTCCCGCGCGAAGACCGGCGGTCGCAGCCGGCGTGCCGGCGAGCGGCGCGATCACCGTGAGTTGATCGTTCTTTATGCCGATCTCCGCACCGATGCCGTCGAACGTTCCTTCGAGGTCTTTCGTGAATTTCTGTGCGGTCTCCGGATCAAAATACACGGAGTACGGATCATTAAGCGAGGCGACCATCCCCGCGATCGCACCGTAATACATTTTCACATCAGACACCGGCTGGTGCACCGAACGTTCTTTTACCTCTTTCCAAATTTCCCAAAACCCCTTGAAGTCAACGTTTTTCAACGCGTACGGCGGTGGCGCGTTACGATCTGTCACCTGCCCTGGCGTCGTCCTTTGCGGCGTCTTTTTTGCAAAAGATGGTATCCCCTGCTTACCCAAAAGCAGACCGGCGATAAAACTCGCGATCACTAGCGCCACAAGGACATCTCCACGATATTTTCGTGCAAATTTCGTTGTGGTGACGTGCGGCTGTGATGATTCTTTTTGGATTTCGTATGCCATACGCCCGCATCAATTCGTTGCTAGAATAACAGGTGAATTGCCGGTGGTCAAAGAATGATTCTATCCTCTCGAGATATCAGCGCCGACCGCCA
>JAHFIV010000027.1 GCA_023246225.1 bacterium | reverse complement strand
AAGGAAGTTTGGGAGACCGTTGCCGGTGTTGATCACGAGCACGCGCTTGTGACGAACGTCATCCCCAAGAATCGCTTCAAGCCGATGAAGAATCGCGAGTCCGGCTAAGCCGCTAATTTCGGCGTTGATCTTATCAGAAAAAATCGAGAGCACGCGGCCAAGTTCCCAATCCTCCAAGCCATGAACCACAGCCGGATATCGTACATGCTTAGAATTCGACGTACCCATGAACTGCATGTTCTCGACGTGATCGACCCAAAATGATGCGTAGATCTTGTCAGCTGCACTCGCCGCAGAACCGACTGCAACCGGCACGATCGTCGCATTAATCGAGTGATCCTTGCAGTATTGCACAATCTCGTTATAGAGGATGCCTGCACCAAACTGCGACACGATAACGTCAGGTGTTACACCGTCACGTTCACGCATTATTTCAATCGCCTCTTTGATAACCGGCTCATAGGCGCGTATGCCGATCTTTTCTTTTTCAACGTAGTCACGATCATCAAACGTTTCAATCTCATATTTACCCAGCACCGCCGCTGTCTCCAAACCTTCGGTGACATCGATAAAAAGATCATCGACCAAGCCACGTTTAAACGCCTCCTTGGCCAATGCCAGCGATTCAAGATATTTTGGTTTGCCGAATTGATTTTTCTCTTTGAAGTTGAGACGGATAACCGTCGCCATTTTTTCGATCACTGCTATGTATTCCGTCGTTGAGACGATATTCATGTCAGTGTCCGGACCAAAATATGACCTCTGCTCAAGCGTGTCCGGAATAAAAACTACTGCGCGCACCAATTCTTTGCCCACCCTACGGTTATACTCGCGAGCGAAATGTGAAATACTGTAAGCGGTGTTCCCGGTCGACATCGCCGCAATCGTAATACGCCGTCCTGGATACTTTTCCGGCAGCAACTTTGCCAACGCTTGTGGTTGCCGATCCTTGAAGGTATACGTTTCGTTAAGTAACGATGAAGATTCATCCTTCAGGTAAAGATGCTGATAACCATCAAAACCTTCAATTTTCTTCAGCGGCTCTTGTTTGTCTCCAATTACTTTTATATCCATAGGACAATTTAGTTAACAAACAGGTATTAACTTACCAAATTTTGATGATTTTGTCAAATAAATACGCTTTCCAGCGGGACGCTAGACGGTTTCCCTTTAGGGGTAGTGACGTTGAGCCACGTAAAAAGCCTGCGCAAAATGCAGGCTTTTTACAAAAGTTAGTTACTAATAACAAAAAGCCGTCAGAACATGACGACCTTGTGGAAGATTTATTTCTGCGTCGTAGCCCACTCGCGATCGAGTAGTGAGAGTCCGATCATGTCGAGATACTCGCCATCGAGAAGATACTCCTCGCGGAAAGTGCTTTCGATCTGAAATCCCATCCTCAGATGTTTCGCGATCGCTTCCCCGTTGCGTCTCAGCACTCGAACGTAGATCTTGTGCAGCCGCAGCTCGGTGAATGCGTGACGGAACAGCAGTTGCGTCGCTTCACGGTTGTACCCCTTGCCGCGATCTTCTGGCCGAAAGATCAGCGCACCAAGTCGTGCGTTGCGATTCCCGTGGTCGAATTCACGCAGTCCGATCGTGCCGACAGCAGAACCGTCCACGACCAGTTCGACGACGAAGAGCATGTCGCCTTGACTCTTCTCGATCTTCTCGAGAAAAAACCACTGGCGATCGAGTGAATTCTCGGTTGAAAAAAACGAGAGGTTCTTGGTCGCTTCGGGGACGAGAGCGGCGTACATTCGCGGCGCGTCGGCGACGGTCGCAGGAACGAGCCGCACACGAGCATCCGGATGAGTAACGACAGTGTGGTGAATCATCTGTATTCCTTTCGCGAAAGTTGACGAGAAAATGAGCAAGGATTGAACGTACTCATTTTTTTCGATTTTGTCAACAGTATCTTCGTTACTCTGGAAACAAGGATTTACTCGTGGTGATCGCCCAACTTAAATCTTTGTCGTACACCAACTGGCCATCTTGCCATCGATAAATACTATCCATCTCGGAAAGGACAACATTTTTACGCAGAATTTTACTCACCGCGACCGCCTCGAGGCGACCATCGGCGTTTACGTCTTCAAAACGAAGTTCATCAACATGCTTCGCTTCGGTACTCCGAATGAAAAAGGCTGGCCGTGCTATTCCTTGCGAACCCACCGCTGATACGAAATGAAGATCATTCCCCTGACGAAGAAGCACAAACACTCCCGTCACTCCGTCAGTCAATGGACCTTCTGCAAGAATTATCGATGTGCCCGCGTCACCGAGTGATTGCGTAGACAAACGAGTCACCATTTCCATCTTCATGTCATCGCTCAAAAGTTTTGGTGATGCACCGAAGGCGTACTGATTGTGGTTTTTATTCCACGTCACGAGACCAACGCGCGCGGATCCGTCTTGCGCGTAGCCAAAAAAATACGACGGTTGCGGAAGATCGGGGATTTGGAGCACTGCATCGCTAAGCGCGGCTCCTTCTGGAAGAAACGTTGCAAACGATGGAAGCGGCGACAGTTCAACAGACGAACTTCGCTCAATCCTTGTTTGTTGAAAAACTATTATCGCAAGAAAAAACGACCCAACAACACCGATCAACACAAAAAATGCCGGACCGAGCTTGAGTTGCCGTTTTCGTTTTGGAACACGCAGGGAAGGATGGCGAATGTTCATACTTTAAGGTAACGCGCAGTTGCCATCTTTGTGGTCAGCAGACTCAAAAAGCAGACCGCAAAGAATTGTGTGCCGAAAATCATGAAAAAATTTGCCGTATAAAAACCGAGAAGATCGACAGTTGAAGTGCCAAAAAATCGTTGTAGGAACGGTTGTCCGAATTGTACCGCCGGCCAGACAATCGCAAAACAAAGAATGAGAGATGATGCGCTCCACAACAACGCTTCAACATAAAACGGTGCGCGAATAAAATTATCAGACGCGCCGACGAGGCGCATGATCCCGATCTCTTCGCGTCGCGTATAGATAGAAACACGGATCGTATTCAACACGATAAGAAGTGTAAGAAAAAGAAATAATCCACTCGTCGCAAATCCGAATAATTGCAATTTACGTGCAACTGTCTCAACGCGACCGATCATCATTTGACGATTTTCAAAATTCTTTTCTTCTATAAGATTTGTGTAGGACGGTTCGCCGAGCGCCGCAATAATCTTCGGATAATCGTCGATGTTTCGCGCTTTTACAATAAGCGATGCGCCGAACGGATTTTTTCCAACCTCTCCAAGCGCGGCAACGATCGAATCGTCGCCTTTAAATTGTGCAGTAAAACGCTTCATCGCATCGTCGATGGAAACATATTCAACATCTCTCACCTCCGGCATGCCGAGGAGCGCGATTTTTACGGTCTGCACACGGCTTTCCTCAATCTCTGGCTTGAAATGCACGCTGACATCAACGCGATTTTGTACCTCCGTCATCGCCACTTTTCCAAGCACGTTCAATATGATGAGTATGTTCACCGAAACTAGCGTGACGATAAGAACACTTATCGTTGCAAGCGTAACCCAAAAATTACGAAAAAAATTCTGGATCCCAAATTTAAGTACGCGAGAGAGAGTAAAAAGCATACTATAATAAATACTTCCCCTCTTCCTGATCTGAAACGATCCTTCCTTGATCGATTGTAATCACCCGACGAGCCAGTTCGTTCACCACTTCACGATTGTGCGTCACGAGCACTACCGTTGTTCCGAACGCGTTGATCTTCTTGAGCAAATCGATAATCTCGCGGGTGTTGAGGGAGTCAAGATTACCAGTCGGTTCGTCTGCGACGATAATTTTCGGTCGATGCACGAGCGCGCGCGCGATCACCATGCGCTGCTGTTCTCCGCCGGAGATGTGTTTCGGATAACGATCCGCTTTTGATGCAAGTCCAACGATCTTGAGCGCTTGCGGTACAATATTTTTAATGCGCTTCTGCGAGGCACCACAAACCTCCAGAGCAAAAGCTACGTTTTCGTACACTGTCTTTCGCGGCAATGATTTAAAATCTTGAAAAACAACTCCGATCTGGCGGCGTAGTAGGGGTACCTCGGTTGATTTTATGGCGGAAATATCCCAACCACCGATCACGATCTGTCCGCGCGTTGGACGCTCTTCAGCGATCAATAATTTTGCAAAAGTTGTTTTTCCTGTTCCGCTCTGCCCAACGATCGACACAAATTCACCAGGACGAATGTGCACGTTGACATTCTGGAGTCCTATAGTGTTCGGTGGATAAGTTTTCGAAACGTTTTTAAAACGAATCATGCAGAGGGCTTGCAATTGAACTCTCCAAGTATATAATAGTTCGCAAGCCAAGTCGACAGCCTAAGGAACCTCCTCAAAACTCTCTTCCGGCAGGAAACGGCTATTTTTCCCGCACGTTCCGACGCCGTGCCCTCAACGATATCTCCATATCGTTTGTGGCGCGTCATCGAATCGTGCAGAAAAAATATCTCGTTTCCTGCTCCGGAATATAGTTTTCCAGAGGTTCCTAAAAAATGGTTGGTGAAGACGACGAACCTGCCCAGTAAAAATTGCGCGGGTATAGTATAGTGGCTATTATGCGACCTTCCCAAGGTTGAGATGCGGGTTCGATTCCCGCTACGGCGCAATGCACTTGCGCAGCAAGTGGAAAATGAAAGGACGCCGCCGGTGGGCGGCACGTCTCGACGTATGCCGCCTGGTCCGCGCCCGCAGGCGCGGCGGCATACCCGCTCCAAAGCGGATGTGCGGGTATAGTATAGTGGCTATTATGCGACCTTCCCAAGGTTGAGATGCGGGTTCGATTCCCGCTACCCGCTCCAAAAAAAGAAATTAAAGTTTCGCCACCTTAGCTCAGCTGGTAGAGCAATGCTTTCGTAAAGCAGAGGTCCGGGGTTCGATCCCCCGAGGTGGCTCCACAAAGAAAATAAACATAAAATGCCCCGGCTGAAGCCGCGGCATTTTATGTTTTCTTTAAGGAGCCCCGCCTTTCGCGAAAGACGGGGCGGACGAGGAGGATCCCCCAACTCCAAAAATGTAAAAATCAAGTGATCTCCGTTTGGCTTTACGATTCTGGATTCCGGCTCGGAGGCCGGAATGACAAATAAAAGGGCTGGTTTCCGGGTCAAGCCCGGAATGACAAAAAGAAGAGGCTCGGAATGACAGAGGTGGAGGTCGGAATGACAACGGAGAAAAAACTTACACCTTAACGAACTTCACAATCTTCGCATCATCAAACTTTTTCTTCATGTAAGAATCGATCGTTGGCGAAGGAACAAGAATGTGCCGCGCCTTCACCTCTGACACCTCGCCCTTTTTCTTCTTCACTTCATCAACGCGAATAATATGATACCCGAAGTTTGTTTTCACAAGTCCGCTCATCTCCCCGGGCTGGAGCGCAAAGGCCGCATCTTCAAACTCTTTCACCATCGTACCTTTTCCGAACCACCCAAGATCTCCACCCTGCTCAGCAGAACCAGGATCAGCACTGTATTCTTTTGCGAGATCTTCAAATTTTCCACCCGCTTTCAATTTTGCAAGTACGTCCTCTGCTTTCTTTTGCGCTTCTGCGTTCAAAGTTGCATCGCTTGCGAGCGCCGCAGAAAGTTTGTCTTGCAAAAGATACGGCATCATCACTTTTTCTTTAAACTGCGGAACAGACCAACCATACAAATCCTTAATCTGTGCAGCGGGATCACCGTTCTGACTTGAAGAAACTTTTGTGTATTCATCGTCAATTTCTTTTGCAGAAACAGAAACATTAAATCGCACCGCTTCTTGTCGCAAAAGTTCTGTTTGTATCAATCGATCGAGTACACCTTTATGAAGTTCGTCTACGGTCGGTTCATTGACAGGCTGACCACCTGCTTGTTCTTTCTGTTTTGCAAAAAATTGTTTCACTGCATCGATATCGTTAAGATACTCCGCGTAACGAATCGGGGTGTTATTAACGAGTGCGATCGGGTAGGGCAACGCATGGATGGCTGCGCTACTTACCGGACCGGACCATCCGAGACGATAGATGCCAAAAGTAAGAACGCTGGTCGCAAGCATAACCACAACAACAAAACTTGCTGCGGTGCCCAACACTATATTACGCATGACATGTGACCTGCCGCCACTCTTCACTTCTGCGGAAGGTGCGTGGTGATGCTCTTCGTGGTTGTGGTCGTGCGGCTCGTGTGACATCTCCGACATATTCTTTTTGGACAGGCTCTTAACAAGACAGGATTAGGGAACCTCTGAAATATACCTCACAGAAAAAAATAGTGCCACCAGCGCACGATATTAGAAACCGGCGCAGTATCAACCGTATTCTTTTCTGTCCCATGACCGATCTCATCTGCTTGATTCGCTGTTCCCGACGTTCGCACGACAACAACCTGCTCCCCGGGTTTTTGCAAATTCAATTTTGTTCGCGCTTCTCTTTCAAGCATCGCACCAGAAGAAAGACGTTTCCCCATATCCTCTACTTCTGCGTTCTGCTTTTCAATCGCTTTTGCCTGCGTATCAAGATGATCAAATTCTCGCTGCATGTCACGATTACGTAAAAACTCCCCCGCAAGTCCCCAAATCACAATCGCAAAAATCACCGCATTCGCAAAAAGTACGCGTTTCAGGCCAAGAAAGCGCCAGATTCCTTTTTCACGTTGCTCGGATTCAGGGCGAGGCATCAGTTTTTTCTCCTTTCTCTTGGGAACCTCTGAAACATAGTTTTTCAGCGACTCCCTTGCAAAATATTTGCACGAGTGAGATAAGCCGCCATCGTCGTCGTAATCAAATGATGTACCTCTTTAGGATTACACACGTTCGGTTGTTCAAGACTCACCGCGCCCCCGGAAGTTTGCAACTCTACGATTCCATAATGGAAAATCATACCCCACACTCCTTTCACGGCGTAAGAAACGTCTTGCAATTTGTCGTACATCGCTTGCGACACGGTACGATTCAAAAACCCACGTTGATCTACGTCAACAACGCGATGTGTAGTGATGATAAAACCGTTCCAATTCCACACGTAGTAGGCACGGATCGCGTACGCTATTCCCGCGCAGATGGAACAAACAAAAATAATGATCCCCCATGTGTCTATTCTAAAAAGTGGCCGTGCGAAAAAAAATGGTGTAGCGATCAAAAAAAATGCAAACGCTGCGCGATGAAGTTCAACGATCCAATGATTTTTTACTACACACAACACCTCTTCTCCTTCTTTGAGTTCGATAACCTCTGCGACGTTCATATATTTTTTGCTATCGCTTCACGAAGTTTAGCACGATCGTCCCAAGGGATTTTTTTTCCGCCCGCCACACACATCGCTTGCTCTGCGCCCTTGCCGGTCACAAGCACCAGGTCACCAGCCGAGGCAAGCGCGACCGCTTTTTTAATCGCTTCGCCACGATCAAGAATCATGAAAAGATTTTCATCGTCTTTTTTTCCTCCGTCTCGCGCACCACGCGCCACGTCGTTAATGATCGTCATCGGATCATCGTCGTAAGGGTCTTCGTTGGTCACAATCACAATGTCTGCGTTCTCGGCAGCGAGTCGCCCGAGTATCGGCCGACGATCTTTATCGCGTCCTCCGCCGGTCGAGCCGAGCACATGGATCACCCGCTTCTTCGGCAACAGCGCAACGACTTCATATAACCGTCGAAACGATTCCGGTTCTGGCGCGTAATCAACGATCGCAGTGAACGACTGACCGACGTTAACGAATTCGAGGCGGCCAGGAACACCCGCAAGCGTCGCGAGAGCGTCCGCCATCGTCGCGAGCGTTACTCCCTGCGAAAGTCCGACAGAGATAGCCGCGAGCGCATTCTCTATATTAAAAAGACCCGGCACGCGAAGCGTGAACGGCACACTGCTCACGGTAAACGTTGAACCGTACGCAGTGAGTACGACGTTCTGTGCCTTCACCGTCGTTAGATGTTGAAGAGAGGTGTGCGCCTCATCGCCAGCACGACGTTCAGTAAAAAATCCGTATTTTTTTTCTGCCGAAAATCCGAGAAAAAATTGCGCGTGCGGCGAATCAAGATTCACAATGGAAACTTTCGTGATCGATTGACCGTGAACCATCTTCACTGGATCACGGCTGAGCTTTGCAAATAATTCCCCTTTTGCATTTTTATACTTCTCAAATCCCCCATGCGATTCCAAATGTTCTGGTGTGAGGTTCGTAAATACGGCAACATCGTAGCGCACGCCGACGTGGCGATATTGTTTGATCCCTTCGGACGATGTTTCCACCACCGCATACGCGCATTGCGCACGAACCATGCGTCGAAGCAACCGTTGGAGTTGCATGCGACCGAGCATCGTCATTTTTGTATCGTTTAGCCACTCCTCATTCGCGACGCGAAAAAGCACGGTAGACGCGAGCCCCACTCGAAAACCCGCCTGCGTAAAAATACGCGCGATCATCGCGCACACGGTCGACTTTCCATTCGTTCCGGTCACGCCGATCACGATCATTTTTGTGGATGGATTTCCATACAAAAACGCCGCAAGCTTCGCAAGCGCGTAATGATATCGGTCGAACACAACCGAAGGAATCAACTGTTTGAGCAGACGTTTCATACATAAAAAATAGCATGGCGGCTGCTTCTTGGAAACCTTGCCAAAACGGTGATTTCGTGCTACGGTCGCAGCGGTTCTTGAGATTCGATGGATGTTTCCCACACAGAGAGGTGGTTCATGGACAACCGATCAGACGACGACCTTCCGCAAGGACTGCGAAGTCGCAGCAAGACGATCGCGCTGTACATCGTCACGACGATCCTCGGGATTCTCATCCTCTTGCTCATCACGATCCCCTTCATCGCGGCGAGCGAAAAACTGCAGGAACAGGATACGCCGGCGACCGCAGCGCACAGATACCTCCTCGAAACGAGCGTTGATACCAGCCTTCCAAGCTGGGTAGAGAACGACGCAAAGCTCCGTCGCACCGCAGAGCGCACCGTTGCGATCCAGATTCCGAGAACTCGCACATCGAACAGCTTCGGTTCTGGATTTCTCGTGAGCAGTGGCGTGGTGATGTCTGCTGCGCACGTGGCAAAAACAGGATTCGCGGATGCGGGCCTCGGCATCGTCGTCCACTGCGGTACAAAACACATCGAAGGAACGTTGCTCACGCACGATCCGGTGAGCGACGTCATGCTGATCAGTGCGCAAGGATGTGTCGCTGACGAAACAGCGATCGATCCACGTGAACTCGAAGTGAACGATCCTTTGCACATCTGCGGGTTCAAATTCATGTACGATCCGAATCGCGATCTCATCCACGTGCAGCGGTATTTCGAAATGACCTCTCCGATTCCCCAAGCGATCCTCGAGGCTCGCAACCTGGATCTCCACTCGCCGGACGGAAAAGATATCGCCCGTCGCCTGTACTTGATGCAAGAACAAGGTCTTCCGCGACTCCAAGCGATCTCCGGCGCAATGATCCAAGGCCAATCGGGTTCACCGATCTTCGATGACGAGGGTGCGGTCGTGGGGATGCTCGTCATCACCTCGCCGCGATTCAATCGCAGCTTCATCGTTCCCGGTGCAACGCTCGCAAAAACGATGCGTGACGCGCACCTGCGGTAACGCAACGCCCCTACACCGATGCATCGGCGTGGGGGAATTTTTTTATTTTCAAGCCTTTGTAGAGTTAACCTTCTGAGATGAACATCTGCTAGGTTAGGGGTAACTATGGTTAACTCTACAGACACTTGACTTTTCACCATTTTTCTAGTAAGACGGAGGGTCCGGCAGCGAGCCGGATGGAACGGTTTCCGCGCACCGCGCGGAGAAAGGCATGAGTCATGGCTACTGCATCGTATGACGTGGTAATCATCGGAGGAGGTGTGACCGGCACGGCCGCACTCTTCACCCTTGCACGGTACACGAACGTTGACAGCATTCTCCTGATCGAACGGCAGCCCGCTGTCGCGCAGGTGAACTCGAACACGGTGAACAACAGCCAGACGCTGCACACCGGTGACATCGAGAGCAACTACGGCCTCAAGGCCGCGCTCAAGGTGCGTAGCGGCGCCAACCTCGTTGCGGGGTACTTGGAGCGGTTTGCTCCCAAGGACATCTGCCTGCGCATCCACAAGATGCTGCTCGGCGTCGGCACCGAAGAGGTCGCTGCGGTCACCGCGCGCTGCGCAGAGTTCAAGCCGGAGTTTCCGAACATCCGACTGCTCGGACGTGAGGAGTTGCTCGCAATCGAACCGGCAACCGTGCTCGATCGCAAGGCCGATGAACCGATCGTTGCGCTGTACACCGATCGCGGATACGCGGTCGACTACCGTCAGCTCTCTGAATCGTTTGTGGAAAAAGCAAAATGGTGGACGCAGATCGACTTCTGTTTCCATCTCGCGGTCGACTCGATCGTGCGGTACAAACACGGCGGGTTCATCGTGAAAATGGGCAGCGACGAAGTACATGCGCGCGCAGTGCTCGTCGCCGCCGGCTCACCGAGTCTCGTGTTCGCGCAGTCGCTCGGCTACGGCACCGACTACGCCATCCTGCCAGTCGCAGGGAGTTTCTATCGCACGCGCAACGTGCTGAACGGCAAAGTGTACACCGTGCAGAATCCGAAGATTCCGTTCGCGGCGGTGCACGGCGATCCCGCAGTGTACGATCGCAAGGAGACGCGCTTCGGTCCGACCGCGCGACCGATGCCGCTTCTCGAGCGACATCACTACGACACGTTCTTCGAGTTCATGCGCACCGGCACTGCGACGCCGCGCGGCCTCTGGGCTGCGCTCCGTGTCGCCTCTGACTGGGACATCACGCGGTTCCTCCTGCGGAACGCAGCGTACGATCTTCCGTTCATCGGCAAGCGCGTGTTCCTGCGCGATGCACGAAAGATCGTGCCGTCGCTCGAAGCGGCGGACCTCACGCTCGATCGTGGCGCTGGCGGCATTCGCGGCCAGCTGATCGACAAGCGTGCGGGTAAGATCGCGCGTGGCATGGACAAGATCGTCGGCGACGGCATCATCTTCACGATGGCGCCGTCGCCCGGCGCGTCGTACTGCCTCGGCAACGCGGTCGAAGACGCGCGCATGCTCGAGACGTTCCTCGGTGAGAGGTGTCGTTTCAACGAAGCAGCGATGCGAAAAGATCTCGAGGGTAGCGCGATGCTGAACGAGAGCATCTAAGAGAGATGAAGAGCCTGCTCGGGCTCTTCTTTTTATATATTCTGAATTGACCGAGCAAGATATTCGTGCTACGGTCGCCGTGTTGTCAAAGATTTTTCGGGAGGTGCAAAGTGCAAACCAACGACCGCTCCAAAAAACAAAGTTTCGTGAGCCGAGTACTCACCATCAAACAACACTCCACGCACATCCAGCGTGCGATGCGCGCGCTCCCCGCATGGGTGACACCGAACGGTGTGACGGTGTTCCGTTCTCTCCTCGTCGCGCCGATCATTGCGTTGCTCGCGAGCAGATCGTATGCGCTCGCGCTCGCGACGTTCACGGTGGCGATGATCCTCGACTTCGTGGACGGCGCGCTCGCCGAAGCACGAAACGAGAAAACGCAGCTCGGTGCGTTCCTCGATCCGCTCGGCGACAAAATCGTGATCTGCGGAACGCTGTTCGCACTCGCAGTGCAGGTGAAAGACGGATGTCTTTTTCCGCTCAGCGTCTCGATCTCCATCGTCGCAGCGTTCCTTACCCTGCTCCGCGTGGCGAGGATGGTGTTTCCACGCGAAATCAACGCCGCACCAAAGATCGCAGCAAACAAGTTCGGCAAGATGAAACTGATCAGCGAAACGATCGGTATCATACTCGTGGTCATCGCGCTCGCTCTGGGCACGTTGCCACTCGTCGTTCTTGGCGAAGCGATCCTCTGCCTCGCTGTCACGCTCGCTGCGTGTTCGTTCATTCTCCAACTTCTCGACTAACGTTCAGTCGTTGTCCGTCCTACACATCGTTGTGGGGCGGACTTTTCAATGCTGAACCCCTAGCGAGTTTCTCTTCCGACTCGCTAGGGGTTCATTGACAAAAAAGAAAAACCGTGATGTACTGTCTCGTCGAGACACAACGTCTCGCACGCAAGGAGGAACGACATGGACGCCATCACCGCTTCTTTCATGGGCATCAACGAAGACGCTTTCCACGAGCTCATGCGAATCGATCTCGTGCTCCGTGAGACGGAACGCCGCCGCGACGGTCGCCGAGAGGTGGTCGCAGCGACCGATCTGCTCCGCAACTCCTGGCGGACCACCGACGACAACGCGTTCTTCTCCCCGCACTGGTTCTTCCTGCGCCGCTACACGTGCGAGGCACCGGGGAAAATCGGCGCGTACGAGATCTTCTGGCCGAGCGAGTACGTGAGCGACCTCGCCGCCGCACGCGCGCTGCGTCCGCACCAGATCGGCACCTTCGCTGATTGCGCGAACGAGAAGTGCAAGGTGTGCGGACGCAGCGCGCACGTGATCGGAAAGATCGTGCACGACGGCGAGACGCCGCAGGAGACGTCGTGGGCGATCACCTTCTTCACCCTCTGTGGTGGATGCACGACGCTCACACCGATCGCGCGCGGCACGAAGACCGAACAACCACGCATGACGTGATCCGCAACGACCCTGCCGCTCGAAAGCGACAGGGTCTTCTTTTTTGCTCCCCCTGAACATTGACTAACGCCTGATGCTTCGCTAGGTTTTATGCACTCACGAAAGGACAGCGAGATGACAACGCAGCACGAACAAAACCAGGAGAACGAGGAAATCGAGGGTCTATCACCAACCGCACCGCCGACGCGGTCAGCCAGGACACCGCTCCGTCCCTTGGTGTTCATCTTCATCTCCGCAATCTTGATGGCCGCCGGGTGCCGCATCTTGGTGGACGCGACAACGTTCTGGGGTAACGTCATCGGTGGACTCATGATCGGATTTTTCGCCGCCGTGCAATTTTCTTGCGTCCGCAAGTTAAGCTCGTTTACGAAGAAGCAAACCTAGCACGCCGACACCGAGGTCTTGACAAACTCGATAAAATAGTGTATAGTGCTTCCTATCGACGTCAAAGTCTACGGACAAGACGCGAGCCCAGGGACTCGGCCAAGTAACCCCGCCCGACGCCGCTATAAGGCGCCGCGCACCAGGCGATCATGATCCCGACAACCGGTATAGGTGCCGGGACACGCCACGCCACCACGGCCGACTCCCGAAAACACCGCCTCGCAGAAGCGAACGCGGGCAACCACAACACAAGATAAAGAAGGAGGTCCCCGATGCGACCCTGGTACCATCCGCCCTTACGACCTTAGCCCCCACAACCCCCCGCTTTGAGGGGCACCCGGCCTGTAACGCCGCGTGCCCCTCTTTTTTATTACTTTTATTACCTCCACTAGCCTAACATAAAACCGCCCCACAAAATTGTAGGGCGGTCAGCATCAAGCGGACTGCGGGTGCGCGGCGTGCTGTTCACGCGAGATCTGCTCGACCCTCTCGCGTGCTTTCCAAAATCGATCCGTCGGAGAAGGGACGCCGTATTTTTCAGACCCCTGCACTGGTAGCGGGCTGAGTAGCGGCGTTCCCTTGATGCTGCAAGCCGGGGCGAGCAGTCCATCGTAGGGCAGACCTTGGTTTCGCAGATCATCGATCGCCGCAACAGCCATCGCGAGAACGTCGTCGATGCGGAGCTCCTTTCCGCGTTGATCGTAAACGCGAATCCCCCACATCGCACGAATCTCCCGCCTCTCCTGCTCTGGAGTCAGACCGGTCAAAAAATTCTGCAGTCCGAAAATCCTCGCAGCCTGACGGAGATTGTAACTCCGAATGTACCGCCACTGCATAAACATCGAGAACATCACCTCCTTCAAACCGCCGGTGCTGTACTCCCATCCGTCCATGACGTAGTGCGATCCCGCCATCTCGCCGATCACACGATACCAAAGCGACATGTAGGCTTCTTGGGACCAGCGCCACTTCTTCGCTTCGAACACCGACGGTGCGATGAACAGCAGGTTGTGCTCCAACCCGAGACTATCGGCGAGCGCGACCCCCTCGTCGAGGTTCGGTTTGATGACCTGCAGCCAGAGGGCGTCCTTGCCTTCTTTCGCGACGAGCTCTTCGACGCTCTTCACGCCATGCGCGCGTAAGGTGTTGTAGTAGCGACGCCCGCTCGTGATCGGCATGCTGACGTAGGCGATGTGTGCTCGTCGATCGCCCCGAAAGGACCTGTAGGCGTTCAGTACGATGCCGAGATTCGTGAGCTCATCCTCCGTGAGCTTCTCGTATTCCTCCACCACACCGCTCAGCAACTTTCCGTCGGCCATGATCTCCTCCTTCGTTATGCAACGATAGAATAGTATGTACCATCCGTGATATTCACGGTCAACCGTGTCTCTGTCCCTCCGGTGCACCAGAAGGGTGGCACCAAAAGGGCGTTTGGTGCCAGGCACCAAACGGTCAAAAAGTGCCACCCTTGATTCGAGAGGGGGCTACCTTGACAAACATGGCGGAATCGTGTATAGTCTCTCTCAAGAAAGGAGGTTGTCTTGAGATCC
>JAHFIV010000026.1:8036-14719 GCA_023246225.1 bacterium | reverse complement strand
ATGAGGCCGGTGACCGCAATACCGATCAGTGCAGCGAGATAAAGACGACCCGTGCCGTACAGGCCGTTATCTTTCATCAGCCAGTTGGTGACCGGATAAAACAAAATTGCAGCGGCGATGCTTGAGACGATCAGGCCCTTGTACAAAGCGCCCATGATATTTTTTTCATCGGTCACTCGCACCACCAAAGTACCGATAATCGATGCGACGATCGACACCGCACCGAGCACGAGCGGGTACGCGAGCGCCTTCATGTCGTTTCCGAACACGAGTGAGCCGAGCAGCATTGCAGCAACAGCGGTCACTGCGTATGTCTCGAAAAGGTCTGCTGCCATACCGGCACAATCACCGACGTTGTCACCGACGTTGTCGGCGATCACCGCGGGGTTGCGTGGGTCATCTTCGGGGATGCCCGCCTCTACTTTTCCAACCAAGTCTGCACCGACGTCAGCGGCTTTTGTAAAAATACCTCCGCCAAGACGTGCGAAGACCGAGATCAGCGAGCCGCCGAATCCAAGACCGATGAGCGCGTGTACGTCTTTGGTGAGCGCAAAGAAACCGGTGACACCGAGCAGCGCGAGACCAACCACCATCATGCCGGTGATCGATCCACCACGAAATGCGACATCAAATGCTTGTGAGAGGCCGCTCTTTGCTGCCTCGGTCGTACGGACGTTGGCCTGCACAGAGACGCGCATGCCGATGTAGCCAGCGAGCGCGGAGAGCGCGGCGCCGACCAGAAAACCGAGCGCGGTGGTGCCGTTCACGTAGTACCAGAGCAGACAAAAGATCACCGCAGCAACAACAGCGGCTGATTTGCTCTGCCGAACGAGATACGCTTGCGCACCTTCCTGAATCGCTTTGGCAATCGATTGCATTTTTTCATCGCCCTGCGGCTTCGCCATAATCCAGCGAATGAGAACCGCAGCGTAGGCGATCGCGAGGAGCGCAGCAACGAGCGCAATGAGTAAAGGAGTGGACATAGTTTCGAAAACGAATGAGGATTTATACGATGAATCTAACGAAGAAATAATAGGTAATCCGCCTTATTTTGTCAATAAAAAACCCGCACGAGCGATGCGGGCGAGTGAGGTTATTTCTTGAAGGAGGCTTCGTACTCGGCGACAATGCGCTTGATTTCATCACAGACGCGAGCCGTTCCCTCCCGGTATCGCGACGGAACTCTTCTCATCAGGAGATCGAAGACGGGGAAGTACTTCCTCCGCGTCTCGGTGATTTGCTTGATCTGGAACTCTCGAGAGGAGTTTCCTATCGTGCGAAGGTTGTCGAGTCGGTCGCACGCCTTGATGAGCAGCACGCGCCAGTCACCGAACGTCACGAGCCGCTTCAGGTAGCCGCGCTTCGGCTTTTTGGAAAGCAACTTCACAATGTTTGCGACCTTGTCGCCGAACACCACCTCAACAAGGAGCGGACGGATCAACTTTGTGTCCTCGACACCGTCGTGGATGAGCGCGGCTTGGAGCACTATCGGTTCTACGCACCCCACAATGTCGATCAGGATCAGCGTGACCCGCCGAGGGTGTTCGAAGTAACGAAGTGCTTTGCCGGTACGAGGGTCGATTTCGTTTTTTCGCACCTGCGCGCGGTGACCGTGCTTTGAAAACACGTACGCTACCTCGACGAGCATCAGCTCGCGCGGCGGGAGTACCGGTCGCAGACGGCCGCAAAACGTTTCGTAGTTTTCAACTTTTTCTGAACTAAGGAGCGCTCTTCGCATCTCTTCCTCCAACCTCTTTATATATAAAGAAGCTCAACATGGTTTGCTCGGGCCGTCAACTCACAACCCCCCACTTATTCGTTGACATTCAGGTCCTGGATTGGTACGATTTCGGTTGTGAAATCGGCACGGTTGGTGGTAGAAAATCGCTTAAGTTAGCTGAAATTCATGCCCAGAGCCGTTAAAAAATTTGGCGTCACGTTCCTCGTGTGGACGTTTAAGGGGTTACTCGGCCTGAAAAAGTGCGTAACCTTTTTGTTTTTGTTTCTTAAAAAGCCAATTTTTTGGTTGTATAAGGGCATTTTTTTCCCGATCCTCATCCTCATCTATCGTGGTCTGCGTTTTTTGAATAAGCGTCTTCTCGCAGCAGGCGAACACTTAGAGGATGGCACACTCCGAATTCTTGCGAATAAATACACGATCAACGTCGCAGTGGTCGGTATCGCGCTTCTCGTTGTTACCACAAACATTTACGCGAGCGATGTGGCTCCGCAAGGCGCGCACGGTGAGCAGAGTATTCTTTCGACCATCGTTGATAATGGACAGGACGATCTTCTTCTTGAAGAGGCCACCCAGGATAACACGCCCGCATCGAATGAAAGCGTGACGTATCTCGGCGCTCAGGCGCTCAGCATGCAGGGCGCAGGCTCTGGTGATCAAGCATACTCGGGCACAGAGAACGGTCCGTACACGAACGATGATATTTTTGGCGGTGATCAAACAAACGGAGAGTCGCCGCTCGCAAATGCGGTGCGGAACCAACCACAGGGTGATTCCGGTGTCGCACCGACACGTACGCAGATTGAAACGCACATCGTGCAGCAAGGTGAAACGGTTGGCACGATCGCGCAAATGTACGGCATTAGTATCGATACTCTGCTCGCCTCAAACAGAATTCGGTTGAGTTTGATTCACCCGGGTGACAAGTTGCGAATTTTGCCAACGAACGGCATTGCGTACATTGTGAAGCGTGGCGACACATTGAAGAAAATTGCAACGACATATAAAAGCGATCCGCAGCGCATCCTCGACATGAACGGACTTTCGAACGCCGCCGCACTTGCGATCGGTGACGAGATTATTCTTCCTGATGGAAAAATTCCTCCACCACCAAGACAAATAATTATTTCGCGCGCAGGCAGCTCCTCGATTCCTGCGGCACCTGCAAGGAAGGGCGATCGATTCGTTTGGCCCACCGCAGCGCGTCGAATCACACAGTACTACGGTGCGTGGGAGTGGGGCACGCGTCATACCGGGGTTGATATCGCCGGCCCTGTTGGTACGCCGATCTATGCCGCAGATGACGGCGTGGTCATCAGTTCTGGCTGGAACACCGGAGGTTATGGAAACATGATTATCGTTGATCATGGTAGCGGTTGGTTTACGCGGTACGGACACTCAAGCAAACTTCTTGTGCATGCAGGCGACACTGTGGTGAAAGGCCAGCCGATCTCTCTCATGGGTTCGACAGGACGCTCCACTGGTCCGCATCTTCACTTTGAAATTATGACTCGCGATGTGCACCACCGCATCAATCCTTTAGGATACATTCGTTAGGGAACCTCTGAAAAACTCTCTTCCGGCAGGAAACGAGATATTTTTTTTGCACGCTCCGACGCTGCGGCCCGGGCGGTATCGCTATATCGTTTGTGGCGCATCCTCGAAGCGTGCAGAAAAAATAGCCGTTTCCCGTTCCGGAATATAGTTTCCCAGAGGTTCTTTAGAAATTCGTTTGGTTTTTTAGTTCCGTTATTCGTTTGTCATTCCGGCCCTTCTTTTTGTCATTCCGGGCTTGACCCGGAATCCAGAAAATAAAAAGACCAAAGAAAATTTACGTAGTCTTTTTTACTATGTGGATTCCGGCTCGGGGGCCGGAATGACAAAAGTAGAAAGTCTGGAATAACAAGAAGAGAGGGGCCGGAATGACAAAATAATGACTGGGTCCCGCAGTACTGCGGAGCGACAGTGAGAGCGTCTATCGTTGTTCCCGATACTGCACCGCTTCGGCGATGTGTTCGGTGCGTATGTGCTCTGCGTCGTCTAGGTCCGCGATCGTTCTCGCGAGACGAATCGTACGTGTGACCGCTCGTGCAGAGAGGCCGAGTCTCGCGATCGCCGCACGGATGATCTGTTCTGCTTCCCCTGAGAGTGGGCAGATTTTTCGAAGCAGCGCATGACTCATCTCTGCATTGGAAAGTAATCCGTACTGCGCGAGTCGCGCGATTTGTTTTTGACGCGCGGCGATGACGCGCCCCCGAATGACCGTGGACCGCTCTTCATTTGCGGGCGAAAGCAACTCCTCCGCCTGCATACGCGGCACCTCGATGTGCAGATCGATGCGATCGAGTAGCGGTCCAGAAATTCGTCGACCATAGTTGAGAATTTTTACCGCAGGGCATGTGCATGTCGACTGAGGATCAGATGCATAGCCGCAAGGACAGGGATTTCGAGCGGCGACAAGTATGAATTTTGCAGGAAAAGTGAGCGTGCCGTTCGCGCGCGCGATGGTGACCGCGCCGTCTTCGAGTGGTTGTCGGAGATTCTCGAGCACCGCGCGCGGAAATTCAGGAAACTCATCAAGAAATAATACGCCACGATGCGCAAGACTCACTTCTCCTGGGCGTGGCCACGAACCACCGCCGATCAGCGCAACGCCAGATGCGGTATGGTGCGGCGCGCGAAACGGTCGGCTCGTGATGATGTTCACTCCATTGTTTGTTGATGTGAGCAGCCCAGCGACACTCGCAATTTTTGTGACCTCGAGTATTTCTTCGCGACCCATCGGCGGAAGAATGCTCGGCATCGCTCGCGCAAGCAATGTTTTTCCTGCGCCCGGTGGTCCGGAGAGCAGTATGTTGTGTCCTCCCGCCGCAGCGATTTCGAGTGCGCGCTTCGCGTAGCCCTGACCACGAACGTCACCAAAATCATTTGTCGTTACCGTGTCGGGGATCGTCCAAGGTTTTGCAACATGCGTAGCGAGAAGTGTTTCACCCCGAAGATGGCGGATCAGCGCAGGAAGATGCGGTACAGGAAAAACAGCGATCCCTTCTGCGAGCGCGGCCTCTTCTGCATTACCTGGTGGAAGATAGATTTCTTTGCATCCTCGCGCAGCCGCCATAAGCGCGATCGGGAGCACTCCTGCAACGGGACGCAGCGTTCCGTCGAGCGCGAGTTCACCGAAGAAAATGCGATCGATGCCGACATTTTGTGGCAAAGATCCCATGGCCTTGATCACCGCAACAGCGATCGGAAGATCATATGCAGGACCTTCTTTCTTTATATCTGCCGGCGCGAGATTCACCGCAACGCGCGTCCGTGGGAACGCCACGCCGCTGTTGCCGAGCGCTGCACGCACACGCTCTCGAGATTCTTGCACGGCGGTATCGGGGAGCCCCACGACGATGAACTTCGGAAGCCCATCAGCGATGTCTGCCTCCACCTCGACCAGAGCTGCGTCAAGACCGATCATCGCCGCAGAGAATATTTTTGTTGGCATACATGTCGCAGTTATGAATGAAGCGCGAAGGTTCATAACAGCGCAGCGAAAAAGATGCAAGTACAAAAAAGCCCCGCACCGATGAAGTGGTGCGGGGTATCGCTTTAGAGAAACAACGTCTGTGTGTAGGTGGGACCGACTGAGCCGATCACGACAGGGGTCGCGAGGCCGGCGTCGCTCTCGAGAAATCGGAGAAACGTTTTGG
This sequence comes from bacterium, assembly GCA_023246225.1. Taxonomy (GTDB): domain Bacteria; phylum Patescibacteriota; class Patescibacteriia; order SG8-24; family SG8-24; genus JAHFIV01. Next base: position 9,280 of record JAHFIV010000026.1, on the reverse strand, counting down.
CGTTCTCGGGCAACTCCTCGAACCGGCGTACTTTCGTGAGATCCTCGGTCCACCCGGGCCACTCCATCCAAATGGGGCGGCATTCGGAGACTAGCACGGTACGCTCTGCCGCACTGATCCGCTCCTGTGAGAGATCGGTGATCGCGCGGCCATCCGGCGTTCGGTATCCCGAGCACACGTGAATGTGGGGGAGGTTGGAGAGCTGATCGAGACAACTCACTGCGAGTCCGTCGACACCACCGTTCATGTGGATGCCATAGCGTAGCGCTGGAAGATCGAGCCAACCGACACGGAACGATCCCTGCCAACGATTTTCGGGGTTGTACTGATCAACGAAGCGGTTTCGTGTCGCCTTGTCTTCACTCACGAACGGTCCGGCGCCATGACGATGTCCGTATGCGCGCATGATGCCGAGTTTGAACGGTGGCTCGGTGAATCCCGCCTCGCGAACAAGATCGACCGCATGCTTGCAGGTCGTGTCCGACTTTGTGATGTGGGGGACGAACCCGCGTGTGCGATCGAGCAACGCACCTTGCGCACCTTCGAGGATGATCATTTTTCCGCGAGCGAGCGCTTGTCGGATCGTCTCCGCAGCGCGCTCGATCTTCACTCTTTCGAGTTTGAACGTGTAGTTGTAGAAGAGCGCGTCCTGATTTTCGCAGCGTTCCTGCAACTGTTTCCAGAGTGCGGCGAGCTCGGCAGAGCGTGAACTGATTAGTATCGCTGAACCTTCTGCGAGTTTTACCTCGGCGATTCTGCGAATCTTCTTTTTGCCGACATCGCCGTTCGTGATGTCACGCACCCGGACCGAGAGACCGGCGTCGTCGTCGGCGATCGTTTCGCCGACACCCATTCCGCACGAACCGTTCGGCTTTTTGCCGCGCGCGACTTCGCGCATCCGACCGACCAGTTTTTGCATCGGGGTGATGATGCGGCAGTCAGGGTCGATCGTTTGGAGTGACCACGCATCGCCTCGAATTTTTTCTCCGAGCATGTCCGCTTCTGTCGCCATACTGTCGAGATCGATCAGCATGTGACGAGCGAGCACAGAGCGCGTGTAAGGAGCGAGCGATCCGGCGCCGAACTGCGCGAAGCAGTGCCAGACACCGCTCGGTGTCACGACGTTGTGGCCGGCTTGCGGTCCACCGTTGTAGCGGACGACCACAGATGGGCCGAACCGGCGAGCGAGCGCATCGGCTGTTCCGCCCTTGCGTTCGTCGCCGAACCCGAGTCCGCAGATGATC
>JAHFIV010000026.1:0-8026 GCA_023246225.1 bacterium | reverse complement strand
GTCCGTTTGGGTGCATTTTGTACCAGCTGTAGATGCTGTGAAGGATTCATCTTCAACCTCTCTTTGTAAAAGAACCAACAGATGAGTGTGTCGAAAAAAACTAAAACTGTCAATGTGTGTGTGCTCAAATAAAAAAACGCCCGCTTTTTGGCGGGCGCATTGGGAAGGGTTAGCCGTAGCGAACAGGACCCCAACGTTCGTTGCGGAGGAAGCGGGTTTTTTCGAAGCGAACGATCGCTCCTCGATGCCGCAAGACGTAGTACCCGTCATCGTGCGTTTCCACGGTTTCGAGAGTGACCCCAGAGGGACCTTCTTGGATCGCATAGCCGATGGTGTGGCGGGGAGGAATGATGACGTGTACGTCGTTCGGGTCCCCGATGACATCACCTCCTCCTCGTCCTTGGCAAAGGTATTCCAGAGTGTCCAGTGCGTAGTCGCTGATTTTGTCTTTTTTTATCAGCTTGGTGATCAAGGCCCGTGCCTCACCGACCGTGCCGAGACGTCGTACGATATCGGGAGTGATGGCGCGTTTCATGCGCTGGTCCCACATTTGCTCGATCTCGACCTGAATCCACGCCTGAGCGACCCTCGCTTGCGCGAACGACTGCCGTACAAGCCTTACGGCTTGGATTTCGAGCGGGAAAAAGCCGATGATCACCAGGAGAATGAGCATCTTCCAGTCGAACACGAAGTTACCGTACAGGATCATGATACCGGTGAGGGCGAGCAGGAGGACCGTGGTGATCACCGAACGCTTGATCGCACCCAGCGTTTTCGCACGATCCGCATCTTTTTCTTGCTGACTTTGTGTCATCGTTCCCTTCCTTTCAGGGCCTGCAAAAGCTATCAGATTTTTCGTGGAGTGTCAATGTTTCTTGTCATTTTGTCCGTATCGGTACCTGGTACTTTACCAGTGAAAAGTACCTGGTACTTTTTTTAAAAATCAAGAATCGGTGCTAAAAATAGCGGATAAAAAATTCCGCAGATCGAGAGACCTGCGGGTATTGGGTTGTGCCGTTTAGACGCGGCCGGGCTTTTTCTTCTTGGTGGGCGGTGCCGACGGGGGATCCTTGTCCCCATCTTCGTCAGCATCCGTCGCGGGTGCCGTCGATGTCGGTGGCGTGAGCGGCGTCAGTCGCGTGATCGGCTCGAGCGACTTGCGGACCTCTTCGATGCGCGCCTTGGTCTGCGCCTTGTCGCGCTTGGTTTTCATGTCATCGAGGTACTCCTCGAGCGTACGACTGCCGCTCATGATGGCGAACAGCCCCAGCGTGACGTCCGCGATCGCGGGGTCGGAACCGAGACGGATGACGCGCTCCTCTCCGAGTAGCTCCTCCCAGTGGCTCACGATGCGCGCATCGTCTCCCTGGGCGTACTCGCGATGGATCAAGAACACGTTGCCCTTGAACTTCTTCTTGAGCTCGGCGAACACCTTCTTCGCGGTGGTCGTCTTGTGCTTGCCACCGAAGTGTTTCGCGAGCTCGCTCTCGTACAGAGTCTCGCGGTAGTCCTCGTCACCGGTGATGAGGAAGAACGGCGTCGTTGCGTTCGGGATGTCGCAGTATTTGGCGTAGAAGTACGCTGTGTACTCGTACGACTCACCGCCGTTGCCGCCGCCCTTGCCCTCGAGCCAGATGCGCTTCAGCCAGTCATCCAACGTTCTGACCTTCGCGAAGTCACCGATCTGAACCGGTGCGGAGTCGCTCTGCACGTCGCCGATCGCCGCGAGGCTCATCTGCGCATCGCGTAGGTATCCGCACTCGACGATCTGCCCGGCGATGAGCGGCATCTTGTCGTAGATGATCTTGGGCAGATTGCCCATCGATCCGGTCACATCGAACCCGAAGACGACGGGACTCAGGGCTGTGCACGTCAGTCGTCGATTCTTGGGCAGGAGCCCGGTGTCGATACGGCTTCGCGACATCTCCGTCGCCGCAGCCGTCGAGAAGCCGCCGGTGGTTTTGGTGTATCCATCCTTCGTGTCCCGATCGTAGATCTGTCCTCCGCCTCCCATGGGAAGCCTCCTTTGTTGTGGCCGGAACTGCTCCGACACCACAGGTGTAGCAACTTGGTGAGAAACAGTCAATATCAACGCTTTCATCGGGAACCGTACCCTGTCTCATTTCGACCTCTCTTTTGTCATTCCAGCCCCCACTTTGTCATTCCGGCCTTCTTTTTTTGTCATTCCGGGCCGTGACCCGGAATCCAGAACATAAAAAAGGCCAAACGAAATTCGTTTGGCCTTTGTATTTTTCTGGATTCCGGCTCGGAGGCCGGAATGACACAGGGTGACAAGATGAGTAGTGGGTGTTACCTTTTCGCGTCGCGTCCTTGAAAAAGTTTTTGCAACAGTCGCGAGAACCACGTTTCCGGCTTTCCGAAGAAACGACGGATTTCGACCGCAGCATCTTCTGGTCGCTCTGATGCGTGGATGACGTTCTCCATCCCGCCGTCGGCGAGTTTTTTCCCGAATCGTCCACGCAGCGTGTGTGGCGCAGCTTTGGTCGGATCGGTCGCGCCAGCGAGTTCGCGAATTTTTGCGATCGCGTTTTCTCCCTCGATGACCATCGCGATCACCGGGCCACGCGTCATGTACGCGCAGATGCCGGGGAAGTACGGTTTTTTTGCATGATGGCTGTAGTGCTCGGTCACGAGCGCTTCGCTCAGCTGCATCTTTTGCACGCGAACAGGGGACAATTCGAGTCGATAGATCTCGAACAGGATTCGATGCTCGAGACGCTGCTCGACCGCATCGGGCTTGAGAAGGATCAGCGTTTGTTCTTTCAAGTGACACCTCCAGGAACGTTGCGGAGTAGGTTTGCGTGTGTGTCGTAAGCCTCGAGCGCTTCCGGGAACATCCGTAGAAGCACCTGTCTCGAGGGGTAGTCTGTGCATGTGGGCAGATGATCTTTGATGTCGCCGAGATCACTTCCTACGTCGATGTAGTACGGAACTCCGGAGAGATCGATTCGTAGGTCGGCGAGAAAGTTGAGTGCGCGCGCGCCGCGGAAATCGAGGGTCGCGGCGATGCGTGCGAGCTCATCGACCGCCACGTTTCCGTTCGGTCGACACGGATGCCCCGCAATCCACGCTTGGTAGATCGTGCCGCTTCCCCAGCCGTACAGTCGTGGTGTGCGAATGCCCCAACGGTGCAGAAGATGGTAGCGGGAGACGTGCGAGCACACCGCGAGCGTTGACCCTAGCACTCCGAAGCCGATGACGAGCGCTTTGGCATACACATTTCTTCGCACCAACCGGTCGCTCATCGCGGTCACGGTGAACACCGCACCGTACGATTCACCACCAGTTCGTCGGAAATTCGTTCGCTCTGCGTACCGCACGAGACGTTCATTGTGCTCGAGGATCCCTCGCGCACGAAGCGCGGCATCGATGTCGTCTGATGCCTGCGCATTATCGGTGACAGCAACACTCTCAATGGTCGCTCTCGGTCCAAGGATTTTGTGCACGCGTTGCTCCTTTCGGGAACAAGTGCACGTAACCTTATTTTTTGTGGAATGTCAATAAGGGTTCTGTGAGAACCCTTTGTCGCGGTGGCTTCGTGCCCGGATCAAAGTGTGTACAAAAAAGCCCGACAGGAAGATGTTTCCGTCGGGCAGCAGGTGTGACGCGTCGGTCGCAACCGATGCAATCAGGTCGGTGGCGGCGCGAACGTTGTGACACTGATCGCGTCACCGAGTTTCAGCTGTCCAGTACCGAGATGGTTCACGTTTACGCCGAAGCACGCGCCTTTGCCGAACCGTCGATACTTGGCGAGCGTGGCGAGCGGTTCTTTTTTTGCGCGATCGCCAGTTCGTTGATCGGTCATGGTGACCGGGCAACGGGTGCAGCGTTTCATTCCGCGGAAAGGGATTCCAGCGATGGTGAACGTGTGCCACTCGTCTTCTTCGAAAGGACGCTCGCAGCCCGCGACGACGATGTTTGGTCTGAAGCGGTTCATCGGAACCGGTTCCGTCAGGCGGCTGTTCAGATCCGCGAGCGATTCTTCAGATGCGATGAGGAGCGGGAAGCCGTCCGCGAAACCGACGCGAACGTTGTCACCCTGACCTCGTGAAGGTCGATGGAAATCCGGCGGCATGTACACCAGCCGAAGATCGTCTCGACCGAGCGCTTTGCGCAGAAATTGCGCGGCATCTTCACCCTGGTCGATCGCTTCGCACTCCTCGTCATCCCAGATGCGGACGATCCGACGTGGACCAGCGGTCCAGTTTCGCACATCGATCTCCATGCCAGGTGCGTGGAGCAGCAGGCCGTAGAGTGGGAGGGAGATCTCTGCGCCGATCGCCGCCATCATCGGCAGCTCGCGCTGCGTCACGAATTTTCCAGCGCCGTCTACCACCATCCATGAACGGTCGTATGCGAGGCCGCGCTCGTCGAGCGTGGAAAAGGCGACAGGAACTCCGCGCAACGATTTCACGGGGTAGGTGTACAGACCGGTAATTTTTCTCACTGTTGCCTCACTTTTGCAGAGTCCTCGGGACAGCCGATCGGTAAAGAGAAACTCGCGATGGGTTCTCGGTGAGCGCTAATGTAGCAGGGTGTTCATTTTTTGTCGAAAAAAAATCGCTCCACCTGCTGAGGGTGGAGCGCGAGCGTCATACGGGTCGAATCCGGAAGACGTAGAGGCGCGTGTGATCCTGTGGAAGTGTGAGGAGGAGATCGTCTGGCTCGAGGCGGAGAAACGTTCTGATCCATCCGTACGTCCACTGCGAGAACAGGCCGCGATCGTACCACTCCAGATTATCGGCGACGCGATGGGCGGTAAAAGTGCCGTCGGCTGGGAGTGTGGAGCGGCATCGCATGCAGATCCGTGTGTGGTGGTGAGGATCGATTCTGCCGAGAAGACATTCTTGTTCGCATTGCATCGTTTTCTCCTTGGAAATGGGAACAGGGAAGTGTAGCCGATAAAAGTGGGGATGTCAATCATGCGACCTATGCCTTTGTCATTCCGGGCCGTGACCCGGAATCTAGAAAAATTAAAAAAAGACCAAACGCAGATCACGTTTGGCTTTACGATTCTGGATTCCGGCTCGGAGGCCGGAATGACAAGAGAAGTGAGGTCGTAATAACAAAAGAGGGGGAATAAAAAAGGCCCCACCGTTACGGAGGGGCCCGGTTGGTCAGTTCGCCGTTGGACTCGGCGGTGCGGCAAGCACGATGGGTGCCGGTCCCAGAATGCCACGAGTGCGGAGACTTTCGATCACTGTGTCGAAGTTCGCAATCGTGCCTCGCAGGCGGATCCCCTCGACGATCGCTTCGATGTGCGGGGGGAGCAGCTTTCGTGATGAACACTCGAGCAGTCCAGCGACCGTCATCGCGTCCGTTTCCGAAACGGTTGCGGGCGGGATGAAATCGCGGATCGCTTCGCACAGAGCGGTGTCGTCTACCTTCGCTTTTCCTTCCTGTGTGGCGAATCGGAAAGCGGTGAGCGACACCTTTTCGATGTTCGCGCCCGACAGCATGCCTGTGGCCTCTGCGAACGGCGCGAAGTCGACGATGTCTGTCGGGATGTCGTGTCGACGGAACATCACGCGGAAGATCGCAGCGCGCTCTTCCTCTGACGGCATCGGCAGCAGAATGATCTCGTCGCTACGACCGCTCCGCTTGAGCGCCGCATCGATCCGATCGGGTCGGTTGGTGCAGTTGACCACGACGATTCTTCCGCGGATTTTCGGATCCGAGAGCAGTTTCATCCACTCTCGCATCAGACGCTCCGACACACCGGAGTCGCCCTTGGGAGAATCGCGCTGTGCCTCGGCGAGGTCGGCCTCGTCGTTCATCACAACGACTGGCGTCAGCGCGCGGAGGCCGCTGATCATCTTCTCCATCCGCGCTTCGGAATCTCCGACGAACATCGAGCGGATGTTCCTCGTCTGCACGAAGATGAATCCGGCTTCTTTCGCGAGCGCTTCAACGAACGCGGTTTTTCCGGTACCTGGAGGCCCGGTCAGCGTCACACCCATCGGCACCAGGCGGTTTTCGCCTCTGCGGATGTAGCCGAGCACTTCGCGGAAGTAGGCCTTGATGTGCTCGTGACCTCCGATGTCTTCGAGGCCGAGCTTCGGCTCGACCACTTCCATGACGTCGCCGTATTCATCGTTGAGGATCTTGTCCTTTTTTGCCTTGATGAACTCCAGATCGAGCGGACGAGCGGCAGTTTTCGCCTGCTGGAACAGCTCGGAGATCTGTCGAAGGCTTAGCCCCTGTGTGGCGTTCGAGAGGGAGTCGAGTTCGAGACTCTTTCCACCAGGCTTGCTGGCGATGAACTCTCTTCGTTCGTCCTTGCTCGGTTTGGGAATGAACACCGTACGAATTTCGCTTTCACCGAGGCGAAGCTCGCCCGAGATCTTCGACGCCTGATCCGTCATCAGCAACACGATGTTACCCTTCTTGCGGATTTGCGTGCTTTGACCCCAGATACGGAGTCGCTCGATCGTTGCGCGTTCGTCCGCGGGTAGCGCCGCGCCCCCACCTGTCGCGGGAGCAACTGTGTGCGCCGACTGGATGATCACGGTAATGTCGGAAAGTTTGCGAAGAGCTCGCTCAATCAGTGGAAGGCACGCACTCGGATCGCGCGGCAAATCGCGCTTTGCGGCGAGAGCGGCTTTTGCGTCAGCGAGAGCATCACCACCTTTCGGAGGGCTCAGCCCCGCAACCTCACGGAACAGATCCTCCATTTCCTGCGAAAGAAACCACGGACCGTTCGAGATGTTGTAGAAGATGACGAGCTTACGTTCGTCGAACATCTTCACGAGGAACTCCCGCATGGGGATGTGTGTCCGCTTTTTGCGATCTTTGTTTACGTCCGGGTTGCGCACGATGCAGTTGATATCACCGTGAACGATGAACACCGATGCGATACCAGCGTTGAGCGGTTCCACGAATTCCTTGGTGTACCACTCAGGCAGCACGATTGCGTCGTTTGCATCTTCGCTCATGACTTCACCTTTTTTCCGTGTCCTTTGAGAAAGTGCGTGTGTTCCGTTCCTGCAGGAATCGGACTGCCGCTCGCTTTCGTTTCGAGGATGTTGATCGTGACGCCGAGTCTCGCCGCGAGCGCGGTGAATTTCGACTTCACGGCAGCGAGTCGCTCCTTCGACGAGAAGTGTTCGAACAGCACAGAGCTCCCGCGACGTGGATCGAGCGTCACGCGCACGTACTCGTGCACCGGCGCGTCGCAATGCCTCTCTGCCTCGATCGTCACCACTTCCATGCCACCTTCGGAGGTAGAAGTGATCTCCACCTCGAACTCGAGCAGCTCGACGACCATTGCGAGCACCTCGGCCTGGAATCGCCGACCGACTCGATCGGCGATCTCCTCGGCACGTTTCTTTGCTGCTGCGCCGAGGTACGTTCCTTCGGCGATGAGGCTAGAGTTTTCGATCTTGAAGGTGAGCGGAGAGACGTCGCCGACCGCGGCGAGCGCCTTCTCGAGCGCCAGTTCCAGAAGGGGATCCATGCTCAGCGCATCCATCCACTCGAGAAACTCCGGATCGTCCTGCCCGATTCGCTCGAGCAGCTCTGCATCGACGGTCGGCGCGGCGATGCGCTTCTTGAAGACGAGCGGCTGTGGGACAGGGATCGCGATGACGCTGAAATTCTTGTAGCCGATGTCACAAGGCATGGTGCCTCCTTAAAGGGTTTGTGACTCCGGATGGTAGTCACACCATCGGTGTAGCGAGTTTCTGAGGTATTGTCAATGCGACGCCGCTTTATTTTTGCGTCGGAGGAGAAGGAAGAGAAGTCCACCGATAACCATGCCGTCGGCGATGTTCACCGCGGATCGTTGAAAAAAGAGAAAATAGTCCACTGTTGCGTTGTAGTGCAGGCGGTCGATTAGGTTGGAGAGTGCTCCGACGATGACGAAAAAGAGTGCGGCTGCGGCTGCGGGATCTTGTCGAAATGAGAGGATGAAGTACGTCACGATCGCAAGCAACGCGAGGACCGCTGCGGGCCAGAATAGAACGGCGGGCACCGGGAGACTGAACGCGATTCCATGGTTCATGAA
>JAHFIV010000025.1 GCA_023246225.1 bacterium | reverse complement strand
TTGAAGTGCCGACGCCTTCAAACCACACCACATCACCGTTCTTCGCAACAACATCTGTCGCTTCAACGGTCGAGGGGATGCTGTCGGTTTTTCCATCAGCATACAAGACAACACCACCACCGACGCGCGCACCGATCGCGACAGCGCCGTCTGCATCAAAACGATCTTTAATGATCGGATCGAGTGTAATGAAATCTTCACGTGTGGGTGCACGGAACACCAAACCGGTGTTCACGTTCGGTTCGCGCTGACGCACGTATCCACCGTTCATGAATCGGACTTTGCTCATAGCGTCCTTGCGAGACACTGTCTGCTCGACGCTCGCGGTTGCATCGATGAGCTGCGTATTTTCATACAGCTTGGTGTAGAGAAGGTCGGTCACGTTCAAAATCACATGCTCTGCATCGATATCCTCGACACGAGTGACGTTCGGCGGAACATCGCGCTGAATGATCAACGCGGCGTCATTACCGTTCAATGAACGGTACACGCGACGTTTGTCGTAATTCCACTGCTTGGTGGAATACTCCCATGCCGCAGTGCCTTTACCGTCCGTGAAAAAATATTTCTTAAGCGGGCGGTCATCAGCTTCTCCAACGGTGCGCGTTACGCCATCATTACGGAACACTCGGAACCAATTTTCATTAGGCAGTTGGTTGAGCCAGTACACAATGTTCCCGGAGAATGCATAGTTGAGCACGTGCCAACTCGCGAGCTTACGCACGCCAGAGCGATCTTTGATCATCAAATTGTATGCGCCGCCACTCGTCGGGGTCGATGTCCATGCGACACGACCGCCTCCGGTGACCGGATGACGATCGTCGTAGGAGTTGTCAGAGACCTTTTTTACCGACTCGCCATCAAAAGAATAGATCTCGCGATCGTTGGTGTCAGACATCGTCCAGACAACAAGACCATCGGCGACATCGAAATCGCCTTTCACCGGTTCGACAAACGATGCGTCTGCATCGTTCCACTCGGTTTTCGCCATATCAGCGAGAAGACGGGTGTTTGTTCCGTCGAACGTGTACAAACGACGTCGAAGGCCGGAGATGTCGGTTTCCGTCCAAGCGACCAGACCGCGGTCGACCTTATAGGCTTCGACACGCCAGGCCGATCCACCAACGGCAAGAGTGGTGACGTTCCAGTTGCTGGTCGTCGTGGTATAGGCGGGGATTTCGGCTGCTTGCGCAGTCGCCACTCCAGAGAATGTGGTGATCGCAAAAAGTGCAGCGGAGATAAACGAAACGATTTTTGTGGTGGTAGTACGCATAAGTAAGTGATCGGTTGGTCTAATTAACGACCTATGTTCATATCATATTTAGCTCAACTTGTCAACCCTTGCGGACAAAAAAAGGCCCATCGACAGATGTCGCTGGACACGCTCCACACGCCGTGCGTGCCGTTTTTTGCGGAGTAGAGGCCGCTCGCCACTGTCGACGAAGTGAGCATGCCGAGCAAGACCTTGTCGTCGCGGTGGATAGAGAGCATGCCGGTCTTCCCGAGGTAGCCCGTATCCGGGTCGTACGGATGGTTGAAGACGGTGAGGTTGCGGCCTTGCTGGTCGACGAGTAGCAGATCGATCGGTGGATTGCTGTCGTAGCTGACACGCCACAGACCGACGACGTTGGGGATCACGCGCGTGATCACGTCCAGGTTGAACCCATCGTACTCGACAGAGAGGACCGGGGTCGGTTCGGTGCCGAGCGCCGGAGAATCGAAGCTGTCGCGGAGGCCGGTGACGATGCAGGTGACGCCGTTCGGTTGGATCTTGAGCATCTTGTCGTCGCTGGTCTTCCAGTGGACACGCTGGTCGATGACCAACTTTCCCGCATTGCGCTCGTCGTGGATACGGAAGTTCACGAGGAACGGTATCCCCTTGGGGGCAGCGAGCTCGCCGTTGACGATGAGTGGCGACTGGATCTCGGGGATGCTCAGGGTCTCGCTTGTCGATGAGCAGCTTGTGAGCGCCGCAGCGAAGATGACGGGTGCGAGGATGAACGGGAACGGTCGGATGGGCATGGTTGGTCTCCTTGGTTTTGTCCGTGAGTGGACGCAACTTCGCATAGCTAAGCATCCACGTGCGCCGCTGTCAATCCTTAGGAACCTTCTCAAAAAAAAGGCGGCCCCGCGACAAGATTGTCGGGGACCGCGTTGAACGCGAGCGACGTGGCGGACCGATCAAGCGTTACAGCTTCGTTGCACTCCAGGTGCCCTGCGCACCACCATCGTTGGTGACGTACTGGCCGTCGGCGGCTGAGCGTGAGGAGAGCGCGCCGGTCAGCACGATGCCGGGCAGCGTCAGCGAGACGCTGTTCTTGGAGATCGTCCCCCAATCCGGAGTCTCGAGAACGATGATTTTGTGACCGTACTGCCTGAAAGTGACCGCGACCGGCGGCTTGCCAGAGACGTTGAACTTCCAGGTGCCCCCGACGTCGACCACGGTATGCGTGACGATGTTCTTCTTCGATCCGCTCCACAGCAACGTGATCGTCGTCGTCGGCTCCGCATCGAAATCCTTGTTGTCGAACCAGTCGGTGACGCCGATGACGAGACACGTCTCGTGTGTCGGTCTCAGCTGGATCAACTTCTCGTTGCCCGTGATCCACTGCGGAACGTAGCCGCTGGTGATCGGCGCGTCCTTGCCCGTTTCGTCGCGCAGAACAGCGGTCACAACGACATCTCTTCCTCTCGACACGACGAGTTCGCTGCGCTCGTACATGTCCGAGCTGACCTCGAGGGTGCTGATGGGGCTCGGGCTCGTGTAGGAAATGCCACCGCTGCAGCTTGCGAGGGTGACCACAATGAGAATGAGAAAAAACGGTCGGATGTGCATGGTCGGGCTCCTTTTGTTTTGTCCGTGAGTGGACGCAACTTCGAACAGCTAAGCATTTTCAGGTGCCTTTGTCAATATCCATGGGTAAAGAAAGCGGCCCCGCGACAAGATGTCGGGGGGCCGCGTTGCGCGAGCTAGTGACTCGTCGGTGTGAGCTTCGTCGCCGTCCAGTAGCCTCTGCTCCAGGAGCTGCTGTTGTCGCCCTTGGCGTTGTACGTGCCGCTGATCTCGTTCGGTGTCGAGATCTTGCCGACGAGCTGTCGACCCTCGAACATCAGATCGACGGTGCTGGTCAGGGTGACCTCGCCTCGGTTCTCCTTCTGGCTGTTGCGAACGGCGATGAGGCTGCCGTTCTGGTCGAGGTTCAGGTCGACCGGCGTCTTGCTGTCGAAGCTGAACTGCCACAGGCCGGCGAGGTGCGTGACGACGTACGTCCTGTGCGTCTGCGTCTTGCCGTGGTACTTGACCGTGAGCGTCGTCGTCGGTGGGATGTCGTTCGGAGCGTCGAGTGGGTCGTGCATCGCGGTGACGACGCAAGTGGAGCCGCTCGGCTCCAGCGTGAGCAGGCTGGGGTTGTTCGTGGACCAGTAGATCTCGCCCTCGTCGATCCCTCGCAGCCTGCTGTACTCGTCGAACTCGCTGATCCCCACCTCCACGACGACCTTCTCCCCCTTCGACACGACGAGATCGCCGGCGTAGGTCATCTGGCTTGCGCGCACGTAGATGTACATGCGCGGATGGTCGGGGTAGTCGCCACAGCCGGTGACGGTCGCGACGAGGACGCTGAGCATGAACAGAAACGAATACGGTCGCATGTAGATCTCCTTTGTTGCCGCAATTGGCGCGGGTTATGCAGCACCTTAGCACGTTTATGCTTGTTTGTCAATATTAATTGACAAACAACGCGTTTCATGATATACAAACATATTCCTTTTCTTCGCAACGTACGTTGGTCACAGCCAAAAGAGGCTTAAATTCTCTAAGCCTTTCCTGGCTATGACCACAACCGGCGTAGCTCCGGCTTACCAGGCCGCGGGAAAGCATCGACTTGCATCAGAAGGAGAGGACACATGACCATGCACAGTACATCAGACACCTGGCGTGAGCAGAACGGCGTGATCACCTTCAGCGTCACCTCGAACGGCAGGACCGGCGAGGAGTGGATCATCTACTTCGATGCCAATGGTATCAAGCTCACCCGGTGGGCGAAGGACGCCCTCCGTTCCTCGGCCTTCCAGCCCACGAACGGCATCACTATGAACATCGCCATCCTGAAGGGCGAGCTCTTCACGGACGAGAATCGCGTCACCTCGTTCATCCAAGCCGAGGCTGACAAGCGCAAGCTCACGAAGCCCAACGCCGAGGTGGCGTGCCTCATCCGCGATATGTTCACGGACCAGGAGATCAAGGAGATGGGCCTCAAGTGGATCGTTGCCATGCACGAGCCGATCGAGGACTCCGACCGCAATCCGAACTTCCTCGGCACGGGCCGCCTCGGTGACGGTCCCTGGCTGAGCACGGACTTCGTCAAGCCCGGCCACGGGTGGAGTCGTGTCAACGGGTTCGTGTTCGCCGCCCCGTAAGTAACGTCGCTCGCGACCGACGTATCTGTGCGACTAATCTCGCACATCTCATCAGGCACCCCGTGTGGTCTTCCATGCGGGGTGTTTTCTTTTTTAAGCCACGCATTGGTACCAGGTACTTTAATAGTGAAAAGTACCTGGTACTTTCTTAACAAGGTGGTGCGTTAATACCTTGAAATTTCCAACTACCGAAAGGGCCCCTCATCAAGAGGGGCCCTACTTTTTTGATCTAAATTTTACGCCTTCACTTTCACTTTTACCGGCAGAGCTTTCAACACTTTTCTGAGATACTCCGCGGTACGCGATCCCTTCGCTTTCAGAACATCGCGTGGCGTACCTTCGGCAACCACCGTTCCGCCGCCGTTTCCCCCTTCGGGCCCCATGTCGATAATCCAGTCGGCAGATTTGATCACATCAAGGTTGTGTTCGATGATCAGCACAGTATTCCCCTTCTCCACGAGTTGGTTCAGCACACCGAGCAATCGTTTGATGTCATCGAAGTGCAGACCGGTGGTCGGTTCATCGAGAATGTACAGCGTGCGACCGGTTGCGCGACGTGAAAGTTCAGTCGCAAGTTTCACACGCTGCGCTTCACCGCCCGAAAGCGTGGTCGCCGACTGTCCAAGTTTCAAATACCCGAGACCGACTTCGTTCAGCACAGTGAGCTTGTCGTTGATGAGTGGCTGATCGGTGAAAAACGACGCCGCTGCTTCAACTGACATCTCAAGAATGTCCGCGATGGTTTTGTCTTTATAACGAATCTCGAGCGCCTCGGCGTTGTATCGCTTGCCGCCGCATTCGGTGCAGTCGATGTACACGTCCGGAAGGAATTGCATTTCAATGCGCACCAAACCTTCGCCCGAACACGCTTCGCAACGACCGCCGCCTTTCACATTGAAACTAAACTTGCCGGCGTCATAGCCTTTCATCTTCGCTTCTGGCACCTCGGTGAACAGATCGCGAATCGCCGTGAACACGCCGGTGTACGTCGCAGGGTTCGAGCGCGGTGTGCGACCGATCGGTGATTGATCGATGCTGATCACCTTGTCGATGTCGTTCATCCCTTTGATCTCTTTATGCGCACCAGGAATATCTTTCGCGCGATAAAATTTTCTTGCGAGTGCTTTTGAAAGAATGTCGATGATGAGCGTTGATTTTCCAGAACCAGATACACCAGTGACACACACAAGCATACCGAGCGGAATACGCACAGTGACGTTTTTCAAATTAAATTCGGTCGCACCTTTTATAACGAGCGACTTCCCGTTGCCACGACGATATTTCGCCGGGACCGGAATCTGTTCTTTGCCGGTCATGTATCGACCGGTCATCGAATTTTTGTCGCGTTTGATCTCTGCAGGTGTGCCTTCGGCGACAATTTTTCCACCGAACGTTCCCGCGCCAGGACCCATGTCGATCACATAGTCCGCCGCTTCGATCGTCGCTTCGTCGTGTTCGACAACGATCACCGTGTTTCCCTGATCGCGCAATTTTTTAAGTGCATCGATCAATTTATCGTTGTCGCGCGGATGCAGACCGACCGACGGCTCATCGAGAATGTAGATCACGCCAGTAAGATCGGTGCCGAGCTGTGTTGCGAGACGAACGCGCTGCAGCTCACCTCCGGAAAGTGTGATCGCCGCACGATCGAGTGTGAGATAGCCGAGACCGACTTCAACAAGATTCTTCAAACGAATGACGATTTCGCGAAGCGCTTGTCCTGAAATTTTTTGTTCACGTTCGGAAAGCAGCGGTTCCACGCTCTTCCCTTTCACCATTTTTACGGACTTCACCGGCTTAATCGTTTGTAGACTTTCAAAAAACACCGCTGCGGTTTCGATAGAAAAACCGACAACGTCCGCGATCGATGTGCCACCGAACGTCACACCGAGCACTTCGGGCCGAAGTCGCTTTCCTTTGCATGCAGGACACGTAACGATGTTCATGTATCCTTCGATTTCACGCATCACGTACTCAGAATCGGTTTCTTTGTATCGTTTTTCAAGATTCGGAACGACACCATCAAATTTTTCTTGTTTGTTGTCTACCGAGTACAGTTCTTCGCCGGTTCCGTACAACTAAATATCCAAAGATTTTTTATCAAGTTTGTCGACCGGAATGTCTGTAGAAAATCCGTGCGTTTTTGCAACTGCAGCGAGCAGTTTCGAGTACCACTGCTGGTTACCCGCAATTCGTGTCCATGGTTTGATCGCGCCCTGCGCAAGCGTGAGGCGCGTGTTCGGAATCACCAGATCTGGTTGCACCTCGAGTTTAGTACCGAGACCGGTACATGCCGGGCAGGCACCGTGCGGACTGTTGAACGAAAAAATCCGCGGCTCGAGTTCTGGCAGATGCACGTTGCATTTTGCACAAGTGAGTCGCTGACTAAACGTCACATCGTCGCCGGTGTCTTCGCGATACAACGTCAAAAAACCGTCGGCGAGCTCGAACGCTTTCGCGATCTGCGATTCGAGCGCAGCGGATTCATCTTCTTGATTGTAGCGACCGATCACTACTTCTATGGTGGAGCGCTGTTCTTTATCGCGACGCATACCACGCACTTCCTCGACGCTCGCAAAGAT
Source organism: bacterium (assembly GCA_023246225.1). GTDB lineage: Bacteria > Patescibacteriota > Patescibacteriia > SG8-24 > SG8-24 > JAHFIV01. The sequence continues at coordinate 7,949 of JAHFIV010000025.1, read as the reverse complement.
GCCATTCAACCGCACTTCGGTGTAGCCGGATTTTCCTGCCCACTCAAGCAAATGTTTGTGCACGCCTTTTTCATCGCGCACCATCGGCGCGAGAAGCGCGACCGAAGAATCTTCAATGATCGCGCGGATTTTTTTTGCGATCTCGTGCGCGCCTTCGTGCGTCACCGCCTGACCACAGCTCGGACAGTGCGGTCGACCAGCGCGTGCAAACAACACGCGAAGATAATCATAAATCTCGGTGATCGTACCGACAGTCGATCGAGGATTTGATGAGGTTGTTCGTTGCTCAATCGCGATCGTCGGTGAAAGTCCGTGAATTTCATCGACGTCCGGTTTGTCCTGCAGTTCAAGAAACTGTCGCGCGTACGAAGACAGTGACTCGACATAGCGACGCTGCCCCTCGGCGTAAATCGTATCAAAAGCAAGCGACGATTTACCGGAACCAGAAAGTCCGGTGATAACCGTGAACTTTTCCTTGGGAATGCGCGCGTCAACGTTCCGTAAGTTATGAACGCGCGCGCCTTTTATGATGATCGCATTGTTGTTCGTCATCGGAGACATGTTCTATATAGGAAGAAACAATCGCAAGCAGCATACACGGCAACAAAAGAACGCGCAAGGGTGCACATTGCCACCCGATCCCCCTTCTGTCATTCCGGGCCCCCTTTTATTGTCATTCCGGCCTCCCTTTTATTGTCATTCCGGCCTCCCTTTTATTGTCATTCCGGGCCGTGACCCGGAATCTAGAATCGTAAAGCCAAACGTAATCTCTGTTGGACATTTTTATTTTTCTGGATTCCGGCTCGGAGGCCAGAATGACAAAAGATGGTTGCCCGGGATAACAGGAAGAGGGATCCGGATGAAATGTACTAAGGATGACAAAAAACTACGTCCTTCCTTACTATTTCGCGCACTGCTTTTTTGTGGCTGTTCCTTCTGGTGTTGGTGTCGTCGCGAGTCCGGCGATCGCTTTTTGATACGCCGCGTCCGCAGTGTCGCGCGCTTTCAAACGTATGTTCGCTGCGGCGGTACGTATCGCGAGTGCGCCCGCGCGAGCCTTGTCCGCCACTGCATGTGCACGAGTTGCGTCAAAAATCGCAGCGCGATTCTCTGCGTCAAGAATGCTTCTGAGTGCTGCTCGGTACGTCGCCTCGGCAATAAAATCTGCGGCGTCTGCTGCGGTCTGCGCTGCAGCACGCACCCCTTCAGCCGCGTCACGAGCAACGGCTTTTGCGCGAGCAGCTGTCGACACCGCTTCTTTGCAATCCAACCCAGGTCCGCAATCAGTTTTGACAGTACACGCATCGCCATCTTTGCCGCCCGCGCATGTGCCTCCACCGCAAGAACCGCTACAACACTGTTTATTCTGACCGTTCGGTGAGCAACTCGAACCCGCACCTTTACATGCCGCGCACATATAACTCACCGATGTGACGCCCGCGGGCTTTGATGGGCATGCGTTGTTGGTATTTTCACCCGCCTCTGGTGGTCGACATTTCATCGTGTCATCGCTTCCACAATTTGCCGCGCCACATCCTTTACCAACGCACTCCTGCGTAAGCGTGTACTGATCCGCAAGTTCGCTACTCCACTTCTTGCACCCCTTACATGTCGGTGGTGGATCACCGTCTTGCAAACGAAACACGACGTTGTCGCATCCCTCGGGTTGTTTCCAATCCGCAGGGGCGTCTTTCGGTCGCGCAGCAACGTACGTCCGCCCACACGCAACACACCTCTCGGTCAGTGTGCAATCAGGATTAAACGCAGCTTTTCTTGTCAAAGGAATTTTTGGCAAACGCAGCGCGACGATGTCGGGACTCACTGTTGCGAGAACGGTAACTGCACCGAGCGTAAGCAAAAGTCCGATCCCCGCACCAAAAATCCGTTTCTTCGCCGCTTCAACCTGCGCACCAGACACCGCAGTGGCCCATTGCAGTCCCGCGATAACGATCATCACTCCGGCGATGATCGCCGCAATCGCCACGGCATAGTTGTAAATTTTTCCGATGTAATCCGCGAGATCAAGAACGACATCTTTTTCATTGATCGGGATGGTAAGTTTGATCGCTGGCCATTTTTGATAACAATACCCTCCCCCATTACCGCACTCTTCTCGTGGCTGAAAACAATGGCAGATCGTTCCAGGTGTATCACAATGCAAATCGCAACTTTCACTTTTTGGAGTGTCCTTGCTCAAACATTCATTCCAAAAAAAACATTTACTGAGCGCGGGGGATAACGGCGATGCCCAGACAGGCGAACTCGTTCCCAAAAAAACCAGTACGAAAAATGCGCCAGCGATCGCTACTGACGCACGAAAATATTTTTTACGAACAGCCTTCATCGTTACGGTGCCAATTTCTTTATGAGCATCTCGAACGTCTCGACAGGGATCGCACCCTGCACCACCTGTCCGTTAAAGAAAAACACCGGCGTACCTGCGACACCCAACTTCACCGCGAGTGCGGCATCGTCGTCTACCTTCTTTTTAAATCGTTGATCGTCCACGCATTTTTCAAATTGTTTTGTATCGAGGCCGGCACCTTCGGCATATCGAGAAAGATCGGCAAGTGTGAGCGCGGGCGTATTTTGAAACACCCGTTCATAAAATGGCCAAAACTTTCCTTGCTCCTGCGCGCAAGCTGCGGCGAGGGCGGCGTCTTTTGCATGCGTATGAATTTCTTCAAGTGGATAGTTGCGGAAAATAAATCGTACGCGATCACCGTACTTTGCAAGCATCTGTCCCACCACGGGATATTCGTCTTTGGAATACGGACATTCAAAATCACCAAATTCCACAATCGTGAGTTGCGCGTTACGCGCGTCTGCGCCGATCGCTGGCGCGTCTGCAGCTTCGATCACTGCGCGATCAACTGCAGAGTGATTAATGGTCGGCGTCTTCGATGCGGTAAGTTTCCCACTAAACTGTGGAAAATCGACGATCTCGCCGCGTTTCATCTTTCCGTAGTACACATACGTTTTCTGTCCTACGATCACGATCAACGCAAAAATGACGATGAAGAACGTCCATCCAAAAATGGTGCAGCCGATATTTGGTCGTTTTTCTGGATTCATTCCATCCATAAATATAAGTATACCGAAACTTGTGCGACGTTGACAGTTGCTCCTCTGCTTGTTACCGTAATCTCAGTTTTTTGAAGAAATTGACTCTTGCTATGAATCTCAAAACGTATCTCAACATCGCACAAATTGCCGTTTCGGTCCTTCTCATCGCAGCGATCCTGCTCCAAAGCCGCGGCACCGGTCTCGGTAGCACTTTTGGTGGTGAAGGTAACGTGTACCGCACAAAACGTGGCGTTGAAAAAGTATTGTTCCGATCAACGATCGTGTTGGCGGTGCTTTTTCTCGGACTCGCACTCGCGGCATTGATTATCCCGCAAGCATAACCCAATGGGTGACTTGTACAAACGCATCAAAGATCTCTTTACACGCAATACGTCAACCACTACGACGGATGCGCATTTTTCTTTCGATCAACGTTTAGTACATAAGCTCTCCGGAAAACGAATACCGACCGCAAAGCAACTCAAACATCTCCCCCGATTTCTGTCGCCTTCAGAAAAACGGGCGATCCATATTTTGAGTATCGTCATCGGCGTATGCCTCGGTGCGATAGTGCTCAAATTTGGCAGTGCGCACATTCGACAAGCGCCCGCCGCAGGTGGTGAGTACATGGAGGCATCCGTCGGTAACCCGCATTACATCAATCCCCTGCTCGCCGCAACGAACGATGCCGATCTCGACATCGTCAAACTTGTTTTTTCGGGATTGTTGAAAACTGATGCTGGTGGAAAATTGATTCCTGATCTCGCGTCTTCCTATGAGATGTCTGCTGATGGAAAAATATACACCTTCCATCTTCGCAGCAACGTGCAGTGGCACGATGGTGCTGACTTCAACGCGGAGGATGTCGTTGCAACAGTGCGACACATCAAAGATCCCTCGTGGAAAAGTCCGCTCGCTGCGCAATTCAAAAACGTAAACGTCGCCGCATCAAATGACACGACTGTGGTGTTCACACTGTCTGATCCGTTCGCGCCATTTCTTTCGATGCTGACGTTCGGCATTCTCCCTGAGCACTTGTGGCAAGAAGTGCGACCAGAAAACGCAAGCCGTGCAGAGTTGAACATCAAACCGGTCGGCACAGGACCGTTCAAATTTAAATCGTTTGCGAAAGATAAAAAGGGAGTGATCGTCACGTACACGCTCGCGCGCAACGACCGTTACTACAGCGACAAAGCACACCTCGATACGATCGGTTTCCGTTTCTATCCCGACTTCGCTTCAGCAGAAGACGCACTCCTGAAACGCCAAGTTGACGGGCTCAGTTTTCTTCCCCTGGAATATCGGAACGAAGTAAAAAAAGTTCGGGCGATGCAAGCGTACACGCTCCGTTTGCCACAATATACGGCGGTATTTTTCAACAATAAAAACTCTTTGCTCAAATCAAAAGAGATGCGAAGTGCACTCGCACTCGCAACTGATCGAGTTTCGATTCTCAAAGAAACGGTTGGCGATGCCGCGGCGCTCGTGAACGGTCCGATCCTTCCTGGGTTTGTCGGCTACGCTTCTGACGCAAAACACCCAACGTACAACACCGCAGCTGCGGCGAGCGCGCTCGATGCGTTGGGATGGAAACTAGACACCGATGGTATACGGAAAAAAAATACCGTCGATGAAAAAAAGAAAACCGTGCTCACGCCGCTCGCAATAACACTCACTACCGTTGATGCAAAGGAGAATGTCGCTGCTGCACAGATCATCAAACGCAACTGGGATGCAATTGGCGCAAAAACAGATCTTGAAATTATTTCGGGATCGAAAATTCAAAAAGAAAAGATTCGATCGCGTGACTACGACGCGTTACTCTACGGCGAAATCATAGGGCCGGATCCTGATCCGTTTCCGTTCTGGCACTCTTCGCAGAATGATGCTGCTGGTTTTAATTTATCGATGTACTTGAACCGACGTGTCGACGAGCTGCTCGAAAAATCTCGCGTTGCGCTGAGTGCTGAACAACGAGAAAAGATGTATAAGGAGTTTCAAAATATCCTCGGTGATGACGTTCCGGCGATATTCCTTTATAGTCCAGCGTACACGTACGTGGTCAATCAAAAAGTGCAGGGTATCGCAACGGCGACGATCTACTCCCCCGCCGATCGATTTGGCGATGTGACCGGGTGGTATATTCACACGAGGCCTGTTTGGAAGTAAGGCTTGTGGGACCTCTGCGAAAGTATGTTCCGAAGCTGAAAACGAGAGATTTTTCCCGCATGGTGTGAGGACACGCCACAAGCGATATGGCTATATCGCTGAGGACGTGGCGTCACACCATGCGGGAAAAATAACCGTTTTCAGCCGGAAGAGACTTTTGCAGAGGTCCCTTAAGCAAGATCAGGCGGTCGTGGCGAAACTGGCAGACGCACTAGCTTCAGGAGCTAGCGAGCGCAAGCTCATGAGGGTTCAAGTCCCTCCGACCGCACCACGTAAAAACGGTCCGATGTACGTCGGACCGTTTTTACGTGGTGCGGTCACGTGGACCATCCCGTTTAGCGGGATGGTCTTTACGTGACCCGGTATGTCTTTAATGTAACCCAGTACTGAAATTTGCCACTAAACCTTGACAAAAAGCCAAATCTATGCTATAGTCTCTATAGATTTAGGGCTGAATAGGCTCTTTCCCCCACCCAACTCCAACAGAACAGAAAGACAGGTCACAATGAGCTTCTTCTCCAAGCGACAGAGCCGGCGCGCGCGCGCCCGCAACGCGAAGCGTCCCGCCCGGCAGGCGAGGGCGGCCCTTCGCCTCGCCACCGTTACCCCGACCCCGGTGGTCGTCGTCCCGGCGATGGCCGCCCCGCCGTCCACGAAGCCCGCGCGCGAGCGGGACGCCAAGGGCCGCTTCCTCAAGAAGCAGTCCGACGCCGGCTAGCCCCCGCCCCGGGATGGGAGCTCTCCCATCCCTCAACCGCCGCCAGATCCAACCTTGGACTGGCGGCGTTTCCTTTTCTGACAATACAAATCTTGACGAGATCAGCTTTTCCTGATAAGTCTGAGGTGCAGATTTCCTGCACTTCAAGGAGGACCCATGGCCACCGCGGCACAAAACATCATCACTGTCCGCAACCCCATCAAATCCGCTCTCCGTCTCCTGCAGAGCGTGCCTCAAACACGCGTCGAGCAGGCCGCGAAGCAACTGGTGACGGTCGTCTCGTCCATAGCCGCCATGAACGACGTGGCGAAGAACCTGATCGGCTGCGAGAAAGCGGAGCTCCCCGAGATCCGACGCAAGCTCACCGAGCTCAAAACTCGTGAAAAGCAATTGAAGAGCATGACCGATCCCACGCTCGTTGGGATGCCGATCTTCAGCCTCGTCCCGCTGACCTGGCGTCGAAAGGATGGCATGCCCTACCTCGCGGTGTTCAGCATCGACTCCGAGAAGTTCGAGATCGCCATGGTCGGCGAGCGCCGCTATCGTGCTGACCGCGGAGGCTCCGAACTCTCCTGGCAACGTACATTCAATCCGAAGCTCTCCAAAGATGTCCTCGCCTGCTACGCCGACGTGGTGGAAGCGGTCGCAAAAAAGGCGCGATCTTCACGCAAGACCACCCGCCTGCGCGCCGAATTCCGTGGCATGATGCCCACGACGGTCAAGCAGCGGATCAAGGAGGTGAAGCCCCTCTTCCAAGAGATCTTCATCGTCACCGAGGTCAGCGACTGGAAGATGGAGACGTCGCCCATCCCCGCACCACCCAAGGATCCCGATCCGCTGGTGGTCGGCTTCGATGGCACTTCGTACCGTCTGATTGCGAAGTTCGACACCACTTCTATCGAGGAAGCCGCGGCCGACTACCTCAATTTGCAGTAACATCCACGCGCCTTTCCAGTCAGGAGAGGCGCTACTTTTTTATACGCACATCTCACCTGCTACTCGGCGCACATGGACAAAAACGCCCCGCTCTGCTATACTACATTTGACTTCAAAGAAGCGGCCAGATAATAGTGCGCATTCACGCTCTGTTACCTTTCCACTTCTCGCCTGCGCAAAGCATGTATTTGCGAGGCACGTGGCGGAAAATTTATTCATTTCAGGAGTGGCACTCTTGCCGTTCCTTGCTGCGCTATTTCGTGCATCCTCTCTTTTTAGAGAGCAACTACACTGTATGACAGAAGACAAAAGCACCCCGCGCCCTGAGGGACGCCCAACACCCGCACCACGCCGACCTAGTGCACCGCACCAAGGCCAGCGCCGCAACGGACCACCGCGCAATTTCTCCCCTTCCGCGCAATCTGGTCCGCACATCTCACCTGCGAACGTGCGGCCATCGAGCCGTCAGACGCCGCGCGAAATCCCCGGGAAAGAACCGGTCACGATCACCGCAGCGCCAGGAACTCCACCGGTCCGCGTGTATGCGCTCGGCGGTCTCGAAGAGATCGGTCGTAACTGCACCGTGTTTGAATGTGGCGACGACATCGTCATTGTCGACATGGGTTTGATGTTCCCTGAGGAAGGTATGCCAGGCATCGACTACGTGATCCCGAACGTCACTTCGCTGCGCGGTCGTGAAAAAAATATTCGCGGCATGATCATCACGCACGGTCACATGGACCACATCGGTGGCATTCCGCTCGTGATCAGTCGTCTCGGATTCCCGACGATCTACACCGCACCGCTCACCGCCGGCATTATTCGCAAACGCCAGGAAGAATTCGGCAACGTGAACAATCTCAACATTCAACTCGTAAACGCGGATTCAAAAATTTCGCTCGGCAAACATTTTGTATTCGAACCGTTTCACGTTAACCACAACATCTCCGATGCGTTCGGTGCGGCGCTGCACACACCGTACGGCACCATGCTGATCACCGGCGATTTCAAGTTCGACTTTTCTCCAGTGAACGACGAACCAGCAGACCTCACGCACATC
>JAHFIV010000024.1 GCA_023246225.1 bacterium | reverse complement strand
TCTCTTGGGTCGACGTACGATATTTTTCAAACGTTGGTCCACGAGTCGCGCCATCGGATCGAGGGGGTGGATGATTACGATCGCGCTTTCTTGAACCAGGCCGATCTCGACATTGCGCACATCGTTTTCCGCGCCGAAGGCAAGACTGTCTTTGATGATGGAACGCCGATTCCTTGCGCAAAGAGCGCTGTTCCACCAAGTCCGCGTTTTCTTATGCGGCATGAGGTGATGCATCCTGTGACCGGTGATCCAATTCCAGAGGAGGATGAGGTAGACATCGACATAGAGGAGCTCTCAAAGTAGTGTATAAACCCCCGCACCGATGTATTGGTACGGGGGTGTTTTTTTGTTACAATATTTTTTGTAATGTGACCGGAAGCGAAGTGCACGCTGAAAATTTTTTTATGCCGCATGACATACGTCCACCGCGATCACTTGAGGAGTTACGACATGGACGGAGGCCGATCAGAAATCCGAACGTTGTTCACCAGCAGGGTCTGTCTTCTGTTGAGCGATTTTCAATCTGGATCGCAGAGCACGTCGGATCGATTAATTTTTTCTTCGTGATTCTTGGGTGGACGATCCTGTGGCTCGGTTGGAATATGTTCGGTCCTCGCGGGCTAAGGTTCGACCCGTACCCCGGATTCGTGTTGTGGTTATTCATTTCGAACGTTCTTCAATTGTTTCTTTTGCCGCTTATCATGTTCGGGCAGGCACATCTCGACCGCCACTCCGAAGCACGTGCAGAAGAAGATTTTGAGATCAGTCTACGCTCCGAGAAAGAGATTGAGGCGATCTTTCAGCATCTGGAATATCAAAATGCGCTGCTTACTGATATTCAGGAACGCTTAGAAAAAAAATTGTAATATTTGTCGATCACAAAACAAAATATCCATAAAGGATATTTTGTTTTTGGTGACGGAGAGTATTATTCCGCGACACCGAATACTTCGTCCACTGTTGTAATTCCATCGAGCACCTTAAGAATACCGTCCTGCACCATTGAGACCATACCTTCCTTCATTGCGATATCTTGCATGTCATACTCGGACACCTTACCGGAAAGAATCACTTTTTCGATCGCAGGAGACATTGTCAAAATTTCGTACACACCGAGGCGGCCTTTGTATCCTGTGCCACCGCACGCGTCGCAGCCTTTACCGTGGGAAAATTTCATCGCGTTCACATCCACTGTGTAGCCAGACTCAGGATTGATCGTTGCGACGATTTTTTTTACGCGTTCCAGTTTTTCTGGTTCGAGCGTTGTTTCTTCTTTGCACGCGTCATGAATTTTTCGCACAAGTCGCTGGCCGATCACTGCGTTTAGCGCTGGCGCGAGCAAGAACGGTTGCACTCCCATCGAGAGGAAGCGGGGGACCGCTCCAGCGGCGCTGTTCGTGTGGATGGTTGAAAGCACTAAGTGACCGGTGAGCGCTGCTTGGATCGCCACTTCTGCGGTTTCAAGTTCACGCAGCTCTCCGACCATCACGACATCTGGGTCTTGACGGAGGATGGAATGTAAACCTTTCGCAAAGGTGTAGTCCTTGCTTTTATCGATCTGCGATTGGCTGATTCCTGCGAGTTGGTATTCAACCGGATCTTCGAGTGTGATAATTTTTGTTGCGCCGTCGTTTAATTTATTGAGAATCGCATACAGCGATGTCGTTTTACCGGAACCGGTCGGACCGGTGGTGATGATCATACCGTTCGGGCGCTCGACCTCTCGTTTTAATTGTTCGTATGCCTTACCACGAATACCGAGCTGTTCAAATTGGAGTCCGATCGTGCCCGGTTTCAAAAGACGCATTACGATCGATTCACCGTATGATGTCGGAAGTGTCGATACACGCACATCGACCTTGCCTTCGGTGGTAAAAATAGTGAATCGGCCGTCCTGTGGCACGGTTGTGATGTTCAATTTCAATCCCGAGAATAATTTGATGCGGTTTACGATGCGTGGCCAGTATTCTTTTTTTACCGAAGCGACTTTTTGAAGAATACCGTCGATACGATACTTCACATCCACCTGTTTTTCTTGCGCCTCGATGTGAATGTCAGAGACACCAGAAGAGAGCGAGATTGCGATGATCAGCGCAACGAAGTCGGTTGTTGTTACTTTTTGCACCGCCGCATCTAATTCTTTAAGTGTCGGAACTTGCGCTTGGAATCGTTTCACTTCTTCTTCAGTGATCTGCACACCCTTCACGATCACTTTTACTTCGGGAAGCGATTCGTATAATTTCTCAGCGAGCCCGTAGCTGGTCTCCGAGATCATGTAGACTTTAGTGTTTTCTGCATGCGCGTGTTCGTCCACGAGCGCGAGGAATTCTTGCATCGCAGGATCTTTCGGATTCACCGCGCCGATGCGACATTCTTTACCGGTATAGAGAAAGGGGATCGCTTTTAATCGTTTTGATTCTTCGCGAGGAGCGAGTTGAAGCGCTTCCGGAGAGATAGGAAAACCTTTGAGATCGATATACTCAAAACCTTCCTGAGCCGCTTTTGCGCGAGTCAGGTGCTCAAGGTTTTTGAGACGAATTTCTCCCATTTTTTCGGAGAATTTTTCTTGCGTGGTCTCTTCACCCGGTGTGCTACTTTTTGGTTTCTTGCCGAGAAGATCTTCAATAGAGGCTCCCATAACTCAATAAGTATAACAGGGGTCCCCGCTTATTGCGAGCTCAAAAAGAAAGAAAAATAGAGACCGAGCCGCGGTCGCTATTTTTCTTATTTTTTAAGGCGGATTTTATCCGAGGTGCGGCGAAATGTGTCTGGCGAGACGGCGAAGTTTTGAGAGCGGTTGTCGTTCGGTCATTTCGCCCCACAGCAACGTCCATGCAGAAACTTGGAAGACGGTGATGAAGGAGCCCACACAAACGATCATTGCAAGCATCAGTCCGGATGCAACCATCAGCACAAGTGTCGAGGCTGCGGAGAGATGCATCATCGAAACGATGAGCAATAAGAAGATAAACGGCACAGAGATAATGAGTGAGGCAAGAACGGCGGAGAGACCGATGCCAAGGCTCGACAAGAAAAGGAAAAACGCCATCTCTAATGTGACGAGCCAGTGGTCGTGAAGTAATTTCCATCCTGCAAACAACGCAGGAACGAGCGGTTGATTTTTATTCACTACGAAACATGTGCTGTAGACTGCGGCGACCGATGCACTCACCGCGAGAAGGACAAACAAAATGAATGTGCCGACGTAGAAAATACCGCTCGCGACAGTGTGATCGAGAATGAGGACGTTGAGAGTGGTGGTGGTGAGCAAGGAACCGACGAAGATGATCGGTTGTGTGAGAATGTTTGCGCCGAGTACGCGCCAGAATTTTTCTGAACCAGCCTTGAGACCTTCGCTGAACGTCGGCTCTGCTCCTTTTTCGATTTTTTTCACACTACTCACTAGTGCGCCGGCCGCGACGTTTCCCATCCACAAGAACACACCGACAAAAAGTCCCATCATGACAAGAAACAAGAGAATTGACAGGATGGGAAAGGAGGTGAATTTCACGATCGTTTGCATCGCGGCGATGCCAGGAATCATCTGTAGTCCGGTTTTTCCAGAAGCGATTGCGGGAAAAAACGCGTACACTTTATCGGAGCTGCTGAACAGCGCCTCAGTGACTCCACCAAACCCAACGCTCGTTGCAAAAAAACCGAACACCCACAGATGTTTGTGTTGCCACGCGACACGCCAAGCATCGGTGATGATTCTTTGATAAAATGACACTTCGATTTTTTTAGGCATAGTTGCTCGCTATGGATTCATTCTTTTTTACTATAGCATATAGTTGGGAACCATCGCTATATAGACGTACGTGTGTCATCCAGCTTCGCCTCTGTCATTCCGGCCTTGAGCCGGAATCCAGAATCGTAAGGCCAAACAATTTTTGTGGATTCCGGCTCAAGGCCGGAATGACAAAGAGGTGGGTCCGGAATGACAATAGGTGACCCGGAATCCAGAAAAATTAAAAAAAAGACCGAACGATTTCCGTTCGACTTTTTTTATTTTTGTGGATTCCGGCTCGGAGGCCGGAATGACAAGAGAATGTCTGGGTCCTGAATCAAGTTCAGGATGACAGAGGGTGGGTCGCAATGACAAAGTGTGGCGGTCTATGAGAACAAAGCCTCAAACTGTTCTTTCTCGAGCGTTTCTTTTTCCATGAGCGCCACAACAATTTTTTCCATGTCTTGGCGTCGTTCAGTGATGATTCGGCGAGCGGTTTCCATCGCAGCGGTGAGAAGCGCAGTGATTTCATGATCGATCATCTCCGCAACTTTTTCGCTGTAGTCGCGTTCGTGGTGTATCTCTTTGCCGAGGAACACCATCTCTTCTTTTTCGCCGTACGTTCGAGGACCGAGTTTTTCTGACATGCCGTAGTCAGTGATCAGACGGCGCGCAACGCGAGTGGCGGTGCGCAGATCGCTCGATGCGCCGGTTGTCAGATTTTCTTTGCCGAAGATTTCTGTTTCTGCGACGTATCCACCGAGGGACACGGCGAGATCATCGACGAATTCAGCCTTCGTGTGCATCTTTCGATCTTCGTTCGGAAGTTTCAGTGTGTATCCTGCAGCTGAACCACGAGAGATAATCGACACTTTGTGCACCGCGTCGGCGTGGGGGAGCGTGTGTGCAACGAGCGCGTGACCCGCCTCGTGATACGCCGTCACTTTCTTTTCGTGGTCGGAGAGAATGTGACTCTTCCGTTCAGGGCCGAGCATCACTTTCTCGATACTTTCGAGCAACTCCGGCATGCCGATGTGTTTTTTGTTTCGTCGCGCAGTAAGAATTGCGCCTTCGTTGATAATATTCGCGAGATCAGCGCCAGAAAAACCCGGAGTGCGCTGTGCGATCAGACGAATGTTCACGCCATCTTCAAGCGGTTTATTTTTTGCGTGAATGGTGAGGATCGCTTCACGATCATTAATGTCTGGCGGATCAAGAACCACGCGGCGATCAAAACGCCCAGGACGAAGAAGTGCGGGATCAAGGACGTCGGGACGGTTGGTTGCGGCAAGTACGATCACTCCTTGGTTTGGATCGAACCCGTCCATCTCAACGAGAATTTGGTTGAGCGTTTGCTCGCGCTCATCATGACCGCCGCCGAGCCCCGCACCACGCTGACGACCGACCGCGTCGATTTCATCGATGAACACGATGCATGGCGCGTCTTTTTTTGCACGATTGAACAGGTCGCGCACGCGCGATGCACCGACACCGACGAACATCTCCACGAATTCCGAACCAGAAATGTGGAAGAACGGCACGTTCGCTTCACCAGCAACCGCGCGGGCAAGCAATGTTTTTCCTGTTCCTGGGCTGCCCATGAGGAGCACGCCTTTTGGAATTTTTGCTCCGAGTGCGATGAATTTTTTTGGACTACGAAGGAATTCGACGATCTCCAGGAGTTCTTCCTTCGCTTCTTTCACACCCGCCACATCTTTAAACGTCACGCGATCCTTCGCATTTTTTCCAACCTCTCTTGCACCGCTCTGCCCGAACGACATCGCACGTGAGTTTGCGCCCTGCACCTGTCGCATCATGAAATAAATAAACAAGGAGACGAGTACGAACGGAAGAAGGAATGGAAGCAAGGTGCTGAGCCAGAATGAAAGTCCAGACTCTTGTTTGATATCAACCGTTACTGCGCGCATTTTGTCGGGGTCGACTTTGTAATTTGCGAGTAACGTTGAAAGCGATTCTCCCGGTTCTTTGTGAGAGATTTTTTTTGTGCCATCAGTGAGCATGACGTCCAATTTGTCGCCAGAAACTTCGATCGATTTCACTTTTCCTTCTTGAATCTGTGAAACGATCTCGCTCACCTGTGCGTCTTTTATTTTCTCAGACGACAGCGTGTATGTGGAGAGCACCGCCGCGAGCACCAAAAACAATACGACCGAGATGATCAGATTTTTGGTGAGGTTTTTTGTTGCGTTCTTCATAGGTTTTTTGTAGGGGAACCTCTGAGAAACTATATTCCGGAGCAGGAAACGAGATATTTTTTCTGCGCGGTTCGATGACGCGCCACAAACGATATGGAGATATCGCCCGGGACGCGGCGTCGGAACGTGCGGGAAAAATAGCCGTTTCCTGCCGGAAGAGAGTTTTGAGGAGGTTCCTGGGCAGTATAAAGGACGGACAAGCGCTGTTGCAATACACGGAGCCACGTGGCCCCGTGTATTCTCTTATTCTTTCTCCTCGGTTTCTTCTTTCTCAGATTTCTTGCTCGGCGAGAGCGCCTTGAGCGAGAGGCCGAGGCGATGCTGCTCCGGTTCAATAGAAACGATCATGAATTCCATAGTTTCGCCAACCTTTCCCAGCTCACCAGGATCGGTCACCGGTTTCGCGGAAAGTTCGGAGATGTGCGCAAGACCGTGGATTTCCGGATCAAGTTCAACGAAAAGCCCGAATGGGTTGATCTTTAACACCTTACCTTGCACCTTTTGTCCGACGGCATATTTTTCACCGACGGTCTTCCAAGGATCTTGCACGAGTTTTTTCATCGATAAGAAAATTTTTGAACCATCGATGCCGATCACCTCAGCTTTTACACGATCACCGATCTTGAGTAGATCGCGAGGATGATCGATGCGTTGCCAGGCGATTTCAGAGATGTGCACCAAACCTTCAAGGATGTCGAATTTCACGAACGCACCGAAATCTGCGAGCGCAGAAACGTCGCCTTCAACGATTTCACCGACTTTATATTTTGCGATGATGTTTTTCTGTTTTTCATCCCACACCGCTTTTTCAGACACGATCAGTTTTTCTTCCCCTTCAGTCACGTCGATTACGCGCACTTCCAAGTTCTGTCCGACAAATGTTTTTAGTTTTTCGAGAATTTTCGATTTATCTCCGCCGGCAACGCGTGGATAGTTATCTGGCGCGAGCTGTGAAACAGGAAGGAATCCAGAGATGTGATTCAGTTTGACAAGCAAACCGCCCTTCGACGCGTCGAGTACGCGCACTGGGACAACTTCACCGGTACGGTAGAGGCCCTGAAGCATGTCCCATGCCTTGCGATGTCCTGCGAAACGGAACGACAGTTCAACGTCGCCGTTTTCGTTTTCAAGATCGACCACGGTGGCTTCGACCGGATCGCCGATTTTTACGTCCGTGAAAATCCGCGAAGGATCTGCGATTTCTTGACCGCGTACAACGCCGGTGCGGTATCCTTCGACGTCGATCCGTACCTCGTTTTTGGAGACGGAGATCACCGCTCCTTTCACCACATCACCGACTTTTGGAATACAAAGAAACGCCTTATTTTCAAGTAATGATTTGAGATCTTGCATTGCGGTCGCCATACAAACAAAAAATGATATTAACCCCACCAACTCGATAATGAGTCCGTAGAGCTCCTCCCTCTTAATTTGGGGGAAGAATGAATACTATTGCGAACACTATATAAGAAGGAGGGAATTTTGGCAAGATGACCCTCCATAATTATCATCCTTGCCCCACCTCTGTCATTCCGGCCTCCCACCTCTGTCATTCCGGGCTTGACCCGGAATCCAGAACCGTAAAGCCAAACGGAATCACGTTGGTTTTTTTATTTTTTGGATTCCGGATCGCGGTCCGGAATGACATGTTCCGGCTCGGAGGCCGGAATGACAGAGGAGAGACCAGAATGACAGTAAAGCAGCACTGGTTTGATGAGGATAAATTTGCTATAGTACATACATTATTATGTCAGAAATGCGTCATCCACACGTATACACTCTTGATTTGTTGCGCATTGCCATCGAGCATTTGCCGCCAACATTTTCCGAAGCGAAAAAGAAAACATACGCAAAACGTCTCGCGCGATACATGAACGATCCCGCAGCTCGATACGAGGAAATTTGTGAAACGATCGCGGAGTTCGGAAAAGAATCTTGGGCGATACGCAAAGCATACGAAGAGATGTACGCGCA
Source organism: bacterium (assembly GCA_023246225.1). Taxonomy (GTDB): domain Bacteria; phylum Patescibacteriota; class Patescibacteriia; order SG8-24; family SG8-24; genus JAHFIV01. Next base: position 7,154 of record JAHFIV010000024.1, on the reverse strand, counting down.
GTACGGACGCGCATCGGAGGAAGCGCACCTGCTCGAGAATCTTGATCAAAATGTTCGCGGAAAATACGAACAGTTCATTCACGAAGGAGGAAAGATCGGCTACATCGCAACGACGCGTTCGCTTGAGGAGTTGCTGCGACCGAGTCAGTTTGAACGATATTTTACACCAGAAGAAAAATTGAGTATCGCGCAGGCGCTCCTCGCCGCACGTGCTGCTTCGCGCGTAGAAATTGACGAGTTGCTACATGGGCAAAAAAAAGACGAGCATGCTGCGCTTGTAAAAGAGTATAAGGTGCGTGGGCGGATGATTGAGAGTAAGTTGGACGAGCTTCGTCGACTCGCAAGCATCAGTAAAAAATGGCGGAGTACGATTGAAGATCGGGTTAAAACGATCGAGGAGGGGTGGTCGGTTGTGGAGCAGGGCCTCGACATTGCGGATTTGGAAAAAGAGACGGAGCACTGGAAAGGTGTTCTTCAGTCTTTTTTACAGCGGACATAGGGGTACACTATTTTCCGAGCTCGTGTTAAACTTACCACAGGTTCACTATCTTCCTATATATGCAGATTATCTGGAATGGATTTTCTTGTTTCAAGCTTTCGGAAACTCGACAAGGGGAAGAGGTGAGCCTAGTCGCTGATCCTTTTTCTCCCGAGGATGGAAAAAAATTATCGCGCGCACTTTCTGCAGACATCGTGACGACGAGTCATGATCACGCTCGTCACAACGCCATCGATGCTGTCGGCGGGTCACCGTTCACGATCGATGGCGCGGGAGAATATGAAATCAAAGATATTTTTGTGACCGGTCTCACGACGTATCACGATATCGTTGACGAGAAAGAGAAGGGGACGAATACGATGTACTACATCACCATCGGCGATCTTCATCTCGCGCATCTCGGTGCTCTGAAACATCCGCTTGAAGATCGTCATCTCGAAGAATTTCAGAATATCGATATCTTATTTGTTCCTGTGGGTGGTGGCGACGTGTTGAATGGAAAGCAGGCCGCAGCGGTTGTTGCGCAAATCGAACCGAGAATCATCATTCCGATGCAGTATAAGATAAACGGATACGGGACGAATTTCGATGGCGTTGATGGATTTTTGAAAGCGATGGGAATGGGTAAGCCAGAGGTGTTGCAAAAATTAAAAATCTCCGGAAAAGAACTCCCGCAAGAGGAGACGAAGATCATCTTACTTGAACCGCAATGAGTCATCACAAACCACAACCGCCGCACCGTCACGTTGCGCTGTGGGTAGCAACGGGCGCCACGCTTTTGCTCGTGATTGTTCTTTGGGCGATGATTCTGCCGACGCAACTTCGTGAAGGGAGCGGTAGATCACTCACAAGTTGGTTTCGACCCCTAGAGTCGAGTAACGCGCAAACGCCACAGAGCTTGCAAGATTTGATGGCTGCGAGTCGGCGAGATCTCGATTCGCTCGAAGGACAATTGCGTGCAAAGAATGTGCAAGAGAACACTGTGCAGTCAGAGACCGACCGACTGCGCGCGCGGATAGAGGGCGCTGCAGCCGCGAGTGAAACAACAAATACAAACAGCGCGGCAACGAACACAAATACTGCCACGAAGGCGAATACGAACACGTCACTGAAACACTGAAGATTATTTTTGAGCCAAGGAACCTCTGGAAAACTATATTCCGGAGCGGGAAACGAGATATTTTTTCTGCAGGCTTCGGGGATGCGCCACAAACGATATAGCGATATCGTTGAGGACGCAGCTACGAAGCCTGCAGGAAAAATAACCGTTTCCTCGCCGGAAGAGAGTTTTTTAGCGGTTCCCTAGTTCCCAAAGCAATGAAACGCAAAGATACGCAAGAACAAGTACCGGTCGAGGGTAACGGAGCGGGGAAACTCACACTGCGTCCGATCAGCGACGAAGTGCAGGAATCATATCTCGATTACGCGATGTCCGTGATCATCGGGCGCGCGCTTCCTGACGTGCGCGACGGTTTGAAACCGGTGCATCGTCGTATTTTGTATGCGATGTGGGACGTCGGTTTGAAGGCCAACGCGAAATTTCGTAAATCCGCGACCGTGGTCGGTGAAGTGCTCGGTAAATATCACCCGCACGGCGACCAGGCGGTGTACGACGCGCTCGCTCGCATGGCGCAGGATTTCAACATGCGACACACGCTCGTGAACGGGCAGGGTAACTTCGGTTCGATGGACGGCGACGCTCCGGCTGCGATGCGTTACACCGAGTGTAAACTCACCGGCCTCTCCGAAGAGATGTTGCATGACATCGAAAGAGAGACCGTCGGTTTTGTGCCGAACTACGATGGCTCGCACAAAGAACCGGTCGTGCTTCCTGCAAAATTACCGAACCTCCTTTTAAACGGCACTGTCGGCATCGCGGTCGGCATGGCGACAAACATCCCCCCGCACAACCTCGGTGAATTGTGCGAAGCGGTCGACCATTTAATTGAAAATCCCGATGCTGACGTTGAGGATCTCTGCAAGTTTGTGCAAGGTCCTGATTTTCCAACGGGCGGCATCATTTACGACAAAAAAGCGATCGCGACCGCATACGCCACCGGCCGCGGAGGGATCGTGATGCGCGCAAAAACAGAGATCGTGGAAACGAAGAGCGGTCAGTTTCAGATTTTAGTGACCGAGGTGCCATATCAAGTGAACAAAGCGACTCTTCTTGAGAAGATCGCGCTTCTTGTGCAAGAAAAACGTCTTGAAGGCATCAAAGATTTGCGTGATGAATCGTCAAAAGACGGAGTGCGCATTGTGATCGAACTCAAAAAGGATGCGTATCCTAAGAAAATTTTGAACCAGTTGTTCCATCACTCGCAGCTGCAGGATACTTTTCATGTGAACATGCTCGCGCTTGTCGATGGTTTGCAGCCGCGCGTGTTGAACATAAAGACGATTCTCGAGCAGTTCATCGCACATCGTCGTGAAGTGGTGCGGAAGCGTACCGAGTTCGATCTCGGCAAAGCGAAAGATCGCGCACACATTCTCGAAGGTTTGAAAACCGCGCTCGATCATCTCGATGCGGTGATCAAAACGATTCGCGCGTCGTATGACAAAGACGAAGCAAAGAAAAATCTCGTCAAAAAATTTACTTTGTCGGAGATTCAGGCGCAGGCGATTCTCGACATGCGTCTGCAGCAGCTCGCAAATTTGGAGCGCAAGAAAATCGAAGACGAACTCAAGGAAAAATTGGAGTTGATTAAAGAACTCGAAGCGATCCTTCGTTCGCCGAAGCGTATTGTGGGAATCGTGCAGAAAGAAACGCGCGACCTTAAAGAAAAGTATGCCGAACCGCGCCGCACGCAGATCATTCCGCATGGAGTGAAGGAATTTTCTGCTGAGGATTTGATTCCGAATGAGCCGACGGTCGTGCTCATCACTGCAGACGGGTACATCAAACGTCTGCCACCAGACACGTTCCGTACGCAGGAGCGTGGTGGCAAGGGTGTAGCGGGGGTAAAAACAAAAGATGAAGATGCGGTGGCGCACCTGTTCTCCACGAACACCCATGCGGATTTATTGTTCTTCAGCACGCGCGGTCGCGCATTCCAATTGAAGGCGTACGATGTGCCGGCGGGTTCGCGAATTTCGAAAGGACAGGCGCTCGTGAACTTCTTACAACTTGCACCGAACGAAAAAGTGTCCGCGGTGCTTTCGAGCGAGGATTTGTCCGACTACAAATTCCTCATGATGACGACGCGCGCCGGCAACATCAAAAAGACGCCGCTTGAGGATTTTTCGAACGTGCGCAAGAGCGGACTGATCGCGATCAAACTCCGACCGGACGATGTGCTCGAGTGGGTGAAGCCGTCGAGTGGTAAGGATGCGGTGATGATTGTGACCTCTGAAGGACAGTCGATTCGTTTCCTTGAAAAGGACGTGCGTCCGATGGGTCGCACCGCTGCGGGTGTGCGCGGCATTCGTTTGAAAGGAAAAGATCGCGTTGTGGGGATGGACATCGTGATGGCTGATGATGCAAAAAAGAGCACGTTTGAGCTGCTCGTGGTGATGGATCGCGGATACGGCAAGCGCACCGGTCTCGATCAGTACAAGACGCAGGGTCGCGGTGGTTCGGGTATCAAAACCGCGCACGTCACCGATAAAACCGGCAAGATTGTGATGGCGATGGTGATGAACGCAAAAGAGGAGCGCGATCTTCTTGCGATCTCTGAAAAAGGTCAGGTGATCCGTATCCCACTTTCATCGGTTTCTGTGCTCGGTCGCGACACGCAAGGCGTGCGCATCATGAAATTTAAGGAGGAGAAAGACGGGATCGCGAGCGTGACGCTTGTTTAAAGCACAAAGAGAAATAAATACACCCCGTACCGTAGAACGGTCGGGGTGTTTTGTTTTGGGAGATGTGTTATGTCTCGGGCTCTTGGAGACTCGCGAGCATGCGAAGGGGGACAGCTCGAAGTGGATTTCCTCCTTGCGCTGCGTCGTGCGCCGTCTCAAGCTCGGCAGCTCTCGCGTCGTACTTCTCAAGTTCTTTTCGTATGCGATCTTGTTCTTCGGTGACCAAACGAAACTGTGCGACGCGATTCTTTCCTTGATCGTCCAAAATCGCGACTGCTGGGTGCGTTTCGATCGGTGATTCTGTCGCAGCATTTTCTAGAGCTGCTTCGGGAGCGGGTGTGGTCACCTCTTTTTTGCCGTAGTGCTCTTTCCAAGAAGTGACTGGGCCATCGATGACGATGTACAAAAGGAAGGAGAGAAAGTGCTTCAGGATGTGCAGTTTACAGTGGGGAACCACCAGGCGACCCAACAAGAATAGTGGTGTAGCGAGGTGATTGAAAATCCAAAGTATTACGCCGAAGCCCCACAACAAACCGTTTACAACCGTCTGTTGTCGTTTATTCGTATACTCTCCTGGATCATCAAACCATTCCATCAGTTGAAGTAGCAAAGGTCTCTCTTCCATCATTGCCGATGGGCAGATGAGATAGCCAAGCACACGATACTCGTTTCTTTCTAAGTGCCAGTTCCAGTATCGGACCCTGCCTATGAGGCAGCCGATCCAGAAGTAAGCAAGAGCTCCTAGGGCGTAAAAGATGTAGGTACTCATGATTTTCCGGTTCCCTTTCCGCTATCTTTCTCAAGGAGCATCTGTGAGGTGAAATGTAAACGAACGACGGAATACCTTAATATAGATTTCACAAAAAAGTCAAGCTGTACTGTGTGTGGCTGTGTATTTTGCTTGAGACGAGAGAGTATTGGCCATTATTAAGGATTTGTTCTGAGTTCTTGACAAAATCTCGATGCGTTGTTGTACTGTCGCCGACCTTAGGCAACCCTAAGGATCCCTGGCCACGAAGGGATCGTGGTGGTTTTCAAGGAGGTACTACGTGAAAACGTTTCTCGCCCTGATCGGGGTTCTTGTGAGCATCCCCGCGCTCATCGTCGTCGGTTCGCTGATCAACGGGCTCGTGCTGAGTAACCTCTGGGGCTGGTTCGTCGTCCCGACGTTCGGGCTCCCGCAGCTCTCACTCGTTCCCGCGATCGGTGTGGCCATGGTTGTGAGGTTTCTCACTCACCAGTACATCGAGTCCCCGGAGAAAAAGGAAAAAAAGGACAGCACCGAACGCTGGACAGGCCTCGTCGTCACGCTCTTCAGCCCGTTCATCACGCTCCTCTTCGGGTGGATCGTTCACCAGTTCATGTAGCAGAAGCGCGACCTCACTCCAATGAAGCACGTCGTTTGCGAACGGCGTGTTTTTGTTACAAACTCTTGACAAAACCTCGGTAGTGTGTTTTAGTGTCCCCGACCTTAGGAAACCCTAAGGATCCCTGGCCACGAAGGGATCGTGGTGATTTTCAAGGAGGTACTACGTGAAAACGTTTCTCGCTGCTCTCGGCGCCGCCGTTGGCATTCTGGCACTTTGCGGCGTCAGCTCGATCCTCTGCGGTTTCGTGTTGACCGTCTTGTGGGGCTGGTTCGTGGTTCCGACCTTCGGCCTCCCGCAGCTCTCACTCGTTCCCGCGATCGGTGTGTCCATGGTGGCGAGCTACCTCTCACACCAGTACATTCCGTCGAAGGATGGCGATAGCTTCACGAGCGCCCTCGCCTACTCCATCACCTATCCGCTCATCACGCTCCTCTTCGGGTGGATCGTCCACCTGTTCATGTAGCAGAGCGCGACCTCACTCCAATGAAGCACGTCGTTTGCGAACGGCGTGTTTTTTAATGAGTCTGGACTTGACTTTTTCGGTATTTGTTGTATATTTTTCGCGGCCTAGTGATGTAACTCGGCTGTGTCCTTTTCACTCGTTTGGAGGAAGTCGTGAATAAAAGTCGCGTTGCTGTTGTTACCAATAAAAACGCCGGTCGCGGAACAAAACGCGCCGGTCTCGGCACGGTGATCGGTCAGATTCTCGCGACGCCGTATCGCCACTACGACACCGCGACGCTCGAGGAGCTCGCCGCTGCGGTTGAGGCGATCGGAAGAGATCGTCCCGACACCGTTGCGTGGGCTGGCGGTGACGGTTCTGCACATCAGATGATCACGCGTCTCATCACCAAGTACGACGAAATGCGCGCACCACTCCCGCAGTTGCTTTACGTTCCGACCGGAACGATGAACAACCTCGCGCATTCGCTCGGTCTCACACGCATGCCCGCGGTCGATTTCTCGCGGATGATCGCCGCAAAAATCGAGGTGCAGCGTCTGGGTGGCGCGGTGACGTTTCAAACTGCGCAGATCAATCCGATCCGCGTCGGTGACAAGTACGGGTTCATGTACGGCGTCGGTATTCCGGTGAATCTGCTGCACGAGTACGAGAAGGCGAGATACTTCTGCGAAGATACCGATACTTGCGGATACAAGTGTTCGTGGGAAGTCGGCACGCGTTTGGAGGGCGAATGTCCGAACTGCACGAAGAAACTCGTGAAAGAAGGTCTCGGTCCGCGTCGTGCGATATCACTCATCCTCTCAGCGTTGTTCTCGCGAAAGCTGCGCAAGAGTCTGACAAAACCGGTGCACGCGAAGATCACGCTTCCTGACGCGCACAATCCACCGGTCGCGCCGTTCATGACGCACACCGGCATCATGGTTGCGACGGTCGATCAACTCGGCATGGGCATGCGCGGCATGCCGCAGGCGATGAGTACACCGAACCAGTTCATGCTGCGTTCTACGCAGCTCGGATTTTG
>JAHFIV010000023.1 GCA_023246225.1 bacterium | reverse complement strand
AAAATGACGTTGCGGGGTTGCTCGCGGTCGAGCGTTCTGCAGCGACAGTAACACCGGCTGTTGCTGCGACGCCCGCGCAGCCAGCAAGCGAACCGCCACCGCAACAGAAAAGCGTCGCGCAAACCTTGGTGCTCGCCGCACAAGCAGAAAAACCGGTGATCGGGTATGCTGCGCTCGGCATGACTGCGGCGCTGGGAATCGTGGGGTATGTGCTCTGGAAAAGACGACGATATGCGGTGTTTGATGAGGAATCGTTGACAGATCACGCATAGCTTTCTACAATGGCTCCACAAAGGAGCCGTGCGGGTATCGTATAGCGGCTATTATGTCACCTTGCCATGGTGAAGATGGGGGTTCGACTCCCCCTACCCGCTCCAATAAAAAGCACCCCCTCAATGGGGGTGCTTTTTATTGGAGGTGGGTGACGGGGAGTTGTTGCTGAACCGCTTTATCATCCCGACCCCGCTCTCTGTCATTCCAGCCATTTTTATATTGTCATTCCGGGCTTGACCCGGAATCCAGAACGTAAAAAATAGCCAAACGTATATCACGTTTGGCTTTACGTTTCTGGATTCCGGATCACGGCCCGGAATGACAAAGGTGGGGCTGGATTCCGGCTCGGAGGCCGGAATGACAAAGCTTGGTCGGAATGACAGAAAGATCGCACTACTAAGGACCGCGCACTCCAGTCCAAGTTCCAGAAAATCCGTCGGTCGTGCTCCATACACCATGCACCGTATCGCGACCGGTGAACGTGCCGTCCAAACGCGTGAGAAGCCCCGCACCGTTCGTCATGCGCATGGTCACACCATCGAGTCGCAGGCCGACTTTGCGATATTCGAATTTTCTTCCATCCTGCGTGAACGGAAAATTTCTGTCTTGCGTGATAGGAAGCTGTTTCACTGTGATGTGCACTTTCCAACTTCCTTCGACGGAGAGTACACACACAATACTGATCGACGTGCAGGCGCTCCCGACACACGCACTGAGTGAAGCTCTCGGTTCGCGCGCTTGCGACGAATCGAAAATATCTCGCAGAGCGGTCACGGTCACACGTCCGCCGCCGTAGTTGCGTACATCGATAACATCCGCAGGGACCGCGGTCCACATCACCGACCCCGCGATCGCCGCGCCAACGCGACCGTCGAGAGCAACGGAAAGTTCGACGGATTTTCCTCGCGCGAGCGTGAGTCCGTCGGTCACACGACCACCCGCAACGATCGCGATATTCGTACGTTCGTTCTGCGCCTCGACTTTTTTTGCATCAGTCAAAACCAGCGCAACGACAACGAGACACATCAAAAAAAATCGCTTTCTCACGTTGTTGCTCCTAGGAACCGCTGAAAAACTCTCTTCCAGAGGTTCCCTAAAAAGAACAACACTACGATACCCTGCGAGACGCGAATATGCTATGGAACCTCTGGAAAACTATGTTCCAGACGGGAAACGAGATATTTTTTCTGCACGATTCGATGACGCGCCACAAACGATATGGCGATATCGCCCGGGACGCGGCGTCGGAGCGTGCGAGAAAAATAGCCGTTTCCCGTTGGAAGAGAGTTTTTCAGCGGTTCCCTATACAACGTCGTATTTTCCTGCTAGCATTTTCGCCATCATATGCATTCTCCACACATCGCTGAAAAAACGCTCAACCTCGATGCCATCGCCTCATTCTGGGAGCGCGAGCGCACCGCATTGCCTGAACGAAATCGCGTCTGCGGTGTCACGCGCGCCACAAACGATGCAGGGCAAAAAATTATCGTTGTCACCTGCATGGATGAACGTAATACGCATCTCGAAGACGCGCTCGGATTCGCGTTCGGACATGCAGAAATATACGCATCTGGCGGTGGTAAGGTGGACGCCGAAACTTTTCATACAATTTACGGCGCAGATATCGCGCGGTCTCTCGAAGAAAACACCGCGGTGTCCATACTTCTTTTGCCCCACGAATGCAGTCACGATGCCGAGCTCGGTTGCGCGGCGTTCGGCAACGACCAAGAAGCGCAGCGCGTATTTTTTACCGATCTCAAAAAAAATCTCAAAGAACGATATCCTGACGCAGAGGTGCACGTATCAGCGTTCTGCACGACAACGCACACTCTTCGCGATATCGACACCGAAGACACTGCGGCATACAAAACGATTTGCGACGCGAACGCAAAACTTGATACGCACGCGCAAGATGTCACGCATGCGGGATACGGTATCTACATCGGCGACGCGTACCGCGCGTGGGTTCCGAATCGCAATCTCTACTTTCATCTTTCTTCGCAAAGCGCTTCGATCACCGGTGATGCGCACATCGCACTCAAGGTGATGGAGCATCACAGCGACATTGACCTCTCTGTCACACCGATCGTTGTGCATGTTGATTATCCCGTGTACGAAAACGGCGCGCGCACCGAAGCTGCGGGCACAAATATCGACACGCATCTCGAGGCGTTTCTTACGCATCCTGACGTTGCCGTTCGACTTGCGAGCGGAAGACTTCAGGTGGTGAAAACAAAGACAGACATAGCCACTTGGCAAGGAAAGATCTTATAATGATCGCAGGGCATCCTTATGTACTTGCCCGGGTGGTGGAATGGCATACACAGCTGACTTAAAATCAGCCGCCGACACGGCTTGCCGGTTCGAGTCCGGCCCCGGGCACCACGGAAATAAAAGATACCTGAAAAAAGTCAGGTATCTTTTGTAAAGAGAGATTCTGGATAAGCTCTAAGAGTCTGTGCAATATCCGTGCGTTGCCTTACAATAAAATCATGCAGAGTCCAGAACATATCGCAGAACCCACAGAGAGACTGCTCGCGCCGGTTGTTGGTGCTACGGAGCAGGCTTTTGATATGACGCTGCGGCCGAAACGGCTAGAAGAATTTGTTGGGCAAAAAAAACTTCGCGAGAATCTTTCAATTTTTATCGGCGCAGCAAAAATGCGCAGCGAGCCGCTCGAGCATGTGCTGCTCTACGGTTCCCCTGGACTGGGAAAAACCACGCTCGCGCACATCATCGGCAGCGAACTCGGCGCAAAAGTGCGCACCACATCTGGCCCAGCACTTGAACGCGTCGGCGACATCGCATCGATTCTTACCAATCTCGAAAAGGGTGATATTTTGTTCATCGACGAAATTCATCGCATGAACAAAGTGATCGAGGAAGTGTTATATCCGGCGATGGAGGAGTACGCGCTTGATATTGTGATCGGCAAAGGACCGTCCGCGCGCACTGTGCGACTCGATCTTCCGCCATTCACGCTGATCGGCGCGACGACGCGACTCAGCCTGCTTTCATCGCCGCTCCGCGATCGTTTCGGTGCGACGTATCATCTTGATTTCTATTCAGCGGGAGAACTCACTTCTATTATCAAACGTAGCGCATCGATTCTCGGAACCGATCTCCCCGAAGAAGCCGCTGCGCTCGTCGCATCGCGCTCGCGAGGAACGCCGCGCATCGCGAACCGTCTTCTCAAACGCGTACGTGATTTTGCTGACGTGCGGGCCAATGGTCGTATCGATGCCTCGACCGCGACAGATGCACTTGGTATGCTAGAGATCGACGCGCACGGATTGGACGCGACAGACCGCGCGATTCTCCAAACGATCATCGAAAAATTTGGCGGCGGACCAGTTGGTGTACAAACGATCGCTGCAGCAACCTCTGAAGAGATCGACACGCTTGAACTGGTACATGAACCGTATCTTCTAAAACTCGGTTTCATCGATCGCACGCCGCGCGGCCGCGTCGCAACGGAACACGCGTATCGCCATCTCGGCATCCCCTTCCCCTCGCAGCAACGCATCGCATAAAGGAACCTCTAAAGGAACCTCTGGGAAACTATGATTTCGTTCCCGTTTGCAGTCATTCTCTTGCCCTACGGACTCACCGTCCTGTTTTTTGCGCTGATGGCGACGATCAACGTGTTCCATCTGATCCACTACGGCGCAACAACCGGAATCAGTTTCATTATTACGTTTCTTTTTCTCGCTGGCGCCGTATTCATTCTGTTTTTTACTTGGCAGGAATTACAAGCCGTTAACTGGAATCACATGATCACTCTCGGCCTGCCCACGGTCGGTGCATCTTCATTTTAAACGCATGCATGTCGAGAACCTAATCGATCTCAATCGCGAAGAAAAGGTGTTGTACTACTTACGACGCCACTGGATCATTTTTTTTGCTGATCTTTTGATGATCATCGTTCTCATGGCAGTTCCGGTTGGCGTCTTTTTTATGTTGAACGCCATTTTGCCGAATCTCCTCATCGGAGAACTTACGCGACCAGCGCTGCTTCTTCTCGGCAGCGCATACTATTTAATCATTTGGCTGTTTTTTATCACCTCATTCGTCGATTATTATCTTGACGCATGGGTTGTTACGAGCGATCGAATCGTGAACGTTGAGCAACGCGGATTATTTGCACGCACAATTTCTGAACTCGACCTCGCACGCGTGCAAGATGTCACTTCTGAAGTGAACGGCGTACTCCCTTCGATCTTCAATTACGGAAATGTCTACGTGCAAACCGCGGGTCAAGTAGAACGGTTTGATTTTGAGCAGATCGCTCGACCGCACGATATTCGAAAACATCTTCTTGAATTGATCGAGCAAGATCAAAAACGAAAGGCGGCTGAAGGGATCGTAAAAATTTAATTGTCATCCTGAACTTGATTCAGGACACAGTCATTACTTTGTCATTCCGACCCCGGACCGGGATCCGGGGCGGAATCCAGAACGTAAAAAAGCCGAACGGAAATCGTTTGGCCTTTTTATTTTTTCTGGATTCCGGCTCAAGGCCGGAATGACAACGGGCGAGATGACCACGCATAGTGCGACCAAACCCATCGCGCAATAGTTTCTGCGTCGCGAAACGACTGTTTTTGCGTCTCTGCGCCGAGCACAACCACCTCGATCGGACGCGAACGCGCATCACGCATCTTCACAACCAAATTCCATTGCGATTCCACAAGATACCCGGTCTTACCTCCGAGTACGTACAGCCCGTTTCTTTCATCAGTGAGGAGACCGTTGGTGTTCTTCACCGTGCGCGCACCAGAAGCGAGCGAAACAAAGTAACGCGCAGTGGTCGTCGCACGACGAATGTCGGGAAATGCAAATGCTTCAAGTCCAAGCGCGGCGATCTCTTTCGCCGTCGAAACATTCGCTGTATCAATGCCGGTCGGTTCGGTGAACGTCGTCTTCCCGAGTCCAAACTTTTTCGCCTTCGCGTTCATCTCTGCAACAAAATCATTCCGAGAAAGATTCGTTGCACGAGCAAGAGCGTTTGCCGTGTTATTCGCAGAACCGATAAGCGCAACATTCAAAAGATCTTTCACTGAAAGTTTCGTTCCCACATTTACTCTCAAGCGCGCGCCACCAACTTCATCCTTAGCTATCACCGAAATTTTTTTACTAAGCGGCACCGAATAATCGAGGGTAACGCACGCCGTCATCAGTTTTGTAATCGACGCGAGTGGATGCGGTACATCAGCGTTGTACTCCATAAGTACCGCACGAGACGCAACGTCGACCACATACACAGACGTGGCGGAAATCGAAGAAAAATCGAACTTCGCATCACTTTTTAATTTTGGTTTTGGAACATGCGGCATCAACCGTAACGCGCGCGGCGGATCCTGCGGCGCGACTGCTACCAAAGGTGGCGCCGGAACCGCTGACGGTTCTCCTTGTGCAAAAACTGACGGCACAAAAAACGTAACAACTACGAGCGCGCAGGTGATGCCGAGTATTTGTGCGTAGCACGCCGATAACTTCTTGTGCATGATCCATCAGTATACCAATTTTTAAGGCGTAACTCAACGCGCTTCAGGAACCTCTGAGAAACTATATTCCGGAGCGGCCCCGCCGCTATGATCTCTTTATGAGAGAAGGGCGGGGTCCCGCCCTAAGGCGGGAGAAACGAGGGATTTTTCAGAGATTCCTTCATGCTATACTGCCGCTATGTCTCTCCAAAGAAAAATAGCCGGAAACACCATAGTGCAGGTGAGCGGAAAATTTTTCGGTACGATACTCGGGCTTCTTACCGTTGCGGTGATGACTCGCAGTCTCGGCCGCGGTGGATACGGCGCGTTCACCACCGTGACGTCGTTCCTGCAATTTTTTGGTATTCTCGTTGATTTCGGGCTGACGCTCACCATGGCAAAAATGATCGCGGAGACGCCGGGTGATGAGGATCGCGTTGCGTCAAACATTTTTAGTCTGCGATGTGCGTCTGCGCTCGTCTTCTTCGGTCTCGCACCGCTCATCGCGATGTTTTTCCCATACTCCGCAGACATTAAAACAGGAATCACGATCGCCACGCTATCCTTTTTCTTCATGACGCTCTCGCAGGTGCTCGTCGGTGTGTTCCAACGACATCTCGCCGCGCATCTCGCTGCAACCGCAGAAGTCGCAGGACGACTCGCGCTGTTCGTTGTCGTTGTGGCGGCGGCACGTGCGCACGCAGGGCTCGCTGCATACGTCATGGCGATCGTCGCAGGAAATACTTTGCATTTTCTTCTCAGTTTTATTTTTGCACGACGGTTCGTGCACATACGCCTCACCTACAATCGCGCACTTTGGAAAAAAATTATTGCGATCAGTTGGCCGATCGGCGTTTCCATCGCATTCAACCTGATTTATCTCAAAGGCGACATCATCGCACTCTCACTTTCTCGGACGCAAGCCGAGGTCGGTCTGTACGGCGCGGCATACAAAGTGCTCGATGTGATCACAGTGATCCCCATGATTTTTATGGGGTTCGTACTACCGGTGCTCTCTGCTGCGTGGATCGCACACAAACGTGATGACTTCGTTCGCAAACTCTGGAGAGCGTTCGATTTTCTTTCGCTGATCGCCGTTCCGCTCGCCGTCGGTACGTTTGCGGTCGGTGGCGACCTGATGCGTTTTGTTGCAGGATCATCCTTTGGTCCGTCCGGTGAATTACTCTCTATACTAATGATCGCCGGCGCTGCGGTATTTTTTTCGGCACTGTTCGGCCACGCAGTGGTTGCGCTCGGATTACAACGAAAAATGATCGCCGCGTACGCATTTGACGCAATCGCCTCTATCGCACTCTACTTCTTTTTCATTCCACGGATCGGCGCGCTCGGCGCTGCGTGGGTGACGGTTTTTTCTGAAGCGTTCATCATGCTCGCGTGTAGCATCGCTGTGTGTGTAAAAATTCGATCGTTGCCGCGCGTACGCACGTTTGCTGCAGCTGCTGTAGGAAGCGCACTCATGTACGGAGTACTCGCACTCGCAGAACCGATTCATGTACTCCCCCGTGTCGTGATCGGTGTGGTTACTTACGCAGCAACGATCCTCGCGAGTGGCGTTGTGACGCGCGATGAAATACGAACGCTACTCCAACGCACATGAACGCAAAAAAACTTTTCATCGCCGTCGCGCTGTTTTGCGGAATATTGCCGACGTATCTCGTAAGATTTTCGATTCCAATCCCAGGCACGCATATCGCGCTTCCCACAACACTGCTCGAAGTCGTGTTTTGGATAGTATTTTTTTCGTGGCTCACGACAAATGGTCGCGAAAAAGATGCGTGGCGATCGCTCGATCACTGGGCTGCGCCCATTACACTTTTCATCGTCGGTGCGACGATCGGATTCATCATCTCACCAAACATTCTCGGTGCACTTGGTTTGTGGCGCGCATACGTTCTCGAGCCGATCTTGTTTTTTGTGATGTTCACTGACGTACTCACAAAACAAAAACGTGGCGGAGCGGTACTTGCCGCACTCGGAACTACACTCGCTGTTGTTGGCGTAATCGCGTGTGTACAAAAAATCACCGGTATCGGTATCCCCCTTGCGTGGCAAGCCGTTGCAACGCGCCGAGTGACCGCATTCTACGGATTTCCCAACGCGATCGGTTTGTTTGCTGCGCCGGTCACCGTTCTCATGGCTGGGTGGACGCTCGCGCTCGCAACCGACAAAGATAATCGACGAAAAATTTTCTCCATTCTCACTTTGGTCGCGACGATTCTTGGTGTGTGCGGAATTATTTTTGCTGTTTCGCAAGGCGCGATGGTCGGCGCTGCAGCTGGACTCATCACTCTCGGACTGATCGACAAACGTACACGCCCTTGGACGCTCGGTGTCATCATCGCCGCGTGTATCGCAACGATGACAGTTCGACCGATCCGAGATGAGATCTCTATCCTTGCAAGTCTGCGTGACGATTCAGGATCAGTTCGACAAATTATTTGGAAAGAAACTGCCGCGATGCTCGCCGATCATCCGGTGTTCGGTGCGGGGCTCGATAGCTACCGTGAACGCATACTTCCGTATCACGAAACGAAGTACATCGAAATTTTCATGTACCCGCATAATATTATTTTAAATTTCTGGAGTGAGACCGGACTTATCGGGCTCGTCGGATTTTTCTGGATCGTCATCATGTTTTTTGTCACCACCGTACGCCTGCTCAAGAAAAAAAATGCGGCCGTCTGGCCCACTGGAGCGCTCATCGCCGCGATGGTCGCGCTACTCGTGCACGGATTAGTCGACGTCCCCTATTTTAAAAATGACCTCGCAATACTTTTTTGGATCATCATTGGACTCGCAGAGGTATTACGACGCCTCAACGATAACGCCAGGCTGGCGTAGAGTCCTCACATTGTCTTCCGACCTCCACCCCTCTGTCATTCCGACCACCTCTTTGTCATTCCAGCCTCCGAGCCGGAATCCACTCCTCTGTCATTCCGGGCCGTGACCCGGAATCCACGTAACAAAATAACCAAATAGATTTTGTTCGGTCTTTTTTTACGTTCTGGATTCCGGGTCACGGCCCGGAATGACAAAGTGGGCGGCCGGAATCCCCCGGACCTGATCCGGGGTCAGGATGACAAAGTGGGTCTCTAGTTTTTTCTCCGCCATTCCCTTATCGTTATCTTGATTCAAGATTATTTTTTCTTATGACAGAACCGAATTCAGAAAGAAGTCGAGCAAAAGAAGAACAACCAAAACCGCCCGAGCAAGCGCCAGAAACTGAATCTCGCGGCATGGACTACGGATACAAACCTGAAGATCTCACGCCAGAAAGAATGGCGGAGGTTCGAGAAGCGGCAGCCCGCAGCAGAACTGAATCCCTGCAAACTCTGAGGGATCGTTTTGAACGACCAAAAGATCGCGCAGATAGACTTCTCTTTCATAGTTCCCGGCATAGCGTAGGTGTCGGTGAACGCACAAGAGATATCGCTGCGCTGCAGGTCTCTAATGCCGACAAGGCAAAGATGCTCGAAACACTGACGCCGGAGGAATCCGAAGCGGCGATCGAGCGCATCCAAACGAACGCGGAAATTCTTGCGCTTGACCATGATCGCGTGAATACGAGCGTTATCGTAGAGGTGGAGGATCCTGACGCAAAACATGCGGATGGTACACCGATCATGAGAAAGGTGCGTAAGCGCTCTCTTAAACCAGAAGAAGTTGAAGCGCGAGAAGATCGTCAAAAGGCACTCGAAGCAAAAAAAGCCAAAGTAGGAGCTCTTGGCGGCGAAGCGCTCACTCCCGAGGAAGCGGATTTTCTAGAAAATTTTAAAAAAGTTGGTATATCTGGAACCAATGAAACGAAAAGCGCAGATGAGTCAGAAGCAAAATTACAAGAAGCAAGAGGAGCTGATGGAAGTCCGTTGTTCAGGAAAGACGGGGTATCAAAGGACGAAACTTTTGCGGCGACTGTCCCTGGCTGGGATAAGCAAAATAACACCGTCGAGCAAATCCACCTTTCTGCAGAAACTTCTTTAACTGACAGATCAATCGCTCTTTCTGACCTCGGTGAGGCCGGGCACGACCCCGATGCCTATATACTCGCCGCAGACCCGTTGCTTCTTGAAGATTATCCGGATATCGAGGAGGCTGTCAGAAATCCTGAAAAGCTCGATGAACAAACCAAACTCAACGTCGCGCAACGCATCGTTGAGTGGTCAAAGTCGCAGATCAGTTTCGCCGAAGGGCGGAAGGCAAGGATCGAAGGATATGAAAAGGAGGTTGCCGGAGCCGATGGTACAAAAGAAAAAAAGATCGTCTCCGATCTCGATGGTTCGGATGAAGATGTGAAAGAACGCATGAAAGCATATTTCAATAAATTCGATGAGTCGATCGCCAGGGCTCGCGCAGTATACGAAAAACGTCTCGCGCTGTTCTCTGGCGAAAAGTCTCTCGACGAAGCGTTCGAGGAACTCCGCCAGCTCGTGCTCGACAATCTTGAAAAATACGCAGAGCCTGTATAGAAATGGCCACGTAAAGTCTGGACTGCGGTCCAGACCACGTGGCACATAAAAAGCCTCCGCTATTGCGCAGGCTTTTTATGTGGCGGAGAGGGTGAGATTCGAACTCACGGTACCCTTGCGGGTACAACGGTTTTCGAGACCGTCTCTTTAGACCACTCAGACACCTCTCCGTATTTTCGGGACTGCGTCCCGATTGTAAAATATGTTGTCCTCGTGCTCCCCGGGCGCCCTTTGGCGCCCGTCAGCTGCGCGCCGGCTTGCAGCTGACCCACTCAGACACCTCTCCATAGAGCCTGTGTCCCATCACAATTTTCGCTCGGCTAAAGTAACACGAATTCTCGCTGACGTAAACAGCCCCTGTAGAGTTAGGCATGCTATCTCAGCCTTAAAAATTTAGGGTGGCACTTTTTGCCCGTTTGGTGCCAGGCACCAAAGTGCATAAAAGTGCCACCCTTTGGTTTGGTGTATGTACGGAACCAAAGGGACCGGGAGAATTGACAGCATTAAGGTGCGGCGATAGGTTGGTTTAGGAGGAAAACGATGTCACAAAAACGGTCGAAGAAAGCACAACAGGAGCGCACTCTGCTCGAACGCGCGGCGCTGCACATCAGAGGGTGGACGTACCACCTCTACTGGAGGCTCATCGGGCAAAACAAGTATCGCTGGACCGTCCTACACGAACGCATGCGGCTCATGTGGCGCATGGGTCCAGTCGACTACCTGCGCGTCTGGCGCGCGTTCCGTGCAGAGTGCGCTCGGCTCAAAAGCGAGCACGGCAGAGAGCGGGTCAAGTGCGGTCGACTCGACGCGTTCGCCGAAACCGGCACCGAAGGATTCTGTTGGGAAGTGTACGAGGACGGCAAGTCTGGCTACGACGGGCTCGTTTCCCTCGACAAGGGTGACCATCTCAAAATTTTCCGACACGATGGCACTGTCGCTTTCGACGGCATCGTCGATCCTGATCCCAAGGCTGGTTATCGACCCTTTCCCCTCAACCCGACATACGGCCAACCGTGCGCGTTCGACTGTTGGATCCACTGGACACAGCGCGGATGGGACGTCGAGGAATGGGCGGCGCTATTCTTTCACAGTGTCATCATCTCCGACAAACACGAGCTCCTCCGAGAAGACACCGACGCAGTACCGCTCCGCGCGATCGTCATCAAAAATAAGAAAACACTGAAGACAGATGACGAGGTTTCCGAATGAGCACCACCGCATCGTCACCAACACTCACTGTCGCGACGTACAACGTCCTCGCGGATTCGTACATCAAACCGGAGCACTACCCGCGCTGCGACCTCGATGTGTTCGTTTCAGAAAAACGCCATCCACGCATCATCGAGCGCGTCGTCGGATTCAACGCCGACGTGATCTGTTTGCAAGAAGTCGAGTCATCCCTGTTCGCGCTTCTCGCCGAGCGGCTCTCCCTATTGGGATACCGCAGCTTCTGGCAAAAAAAAGTTTCGCGAAATAAACCCGATGGCTGCGTGATCTCCGTCCGCGCGCCATGGCGTCTCATCGGAGAAAGTTCGTTAGCGTTCTCCGACAACATCGGGTCGCCCGGCGAAAAATCCGGACACATCGCAAGTTTCGCCATCGTTGCGCACGGTGACCACCGTCTTCTCGTCATCAACACCCACCTCAAGTGGGAACCTCTCGACACGCCGCGAGAAAAAAAGATCGGGCTCGTGCAAGCGATCGAACTCGTGCGAACCGTTCCCGCGTTCGCGATCCCCACGATCGTGTGCGGCGACTTCAACGCGGAGCATGGGAGCAGCGTGCTGAACACGTTCCAAAATGCGGGATTCGCAGACGCGCATCCACACAACACCTTCACATTCAACACGAGCGATCCGGCGAGAAAGATCGATTTCATTCTCCACACCGCAGAGCTCTGCGCGACACCGCACGCCACACCGGCGATCGATGACGCGACAGTGCTCCCATCCGACACCGAACCGTCCGACCATCTCCCGCTCATCGCATCGTTCTCATTCTAAACACGACCCTCCGATGTCATCGGGGGGTCGTTTTTTGTGGTAAGATACCCATGAAAGAACCCCATCAACACTTTTTCTATGCGCAACAAACTCATCATATTGATTTTCTCCGCGCTCATCCTTGCGGGAGCGGGGTGTGCCAAAGGAAGTACCGTACGCCTTACTCCGGTCACGCTCCAGTATTGGCGAATCGACGACGATCCCGCTGCGATGCAACCGATAATCGATGCGTACCAAAAAATTCATCCAAATATTACGATCACGTACACGCGACTACGTGCAGATGAATACGAACGTAAACTTCTTGAGGCGTTCGCAGAAAATCGTGGACCGGATCTTTTTAGTATCGCGAGTCCCGAACTTGGAGAATGGAGAGAGCGCGTGTTGCCGCTTCCGAAAGAAACGACGATCCCCACTCAAACAGTGAACGCACAAAAACAGATTGTCACCACAAACAAAAAAAGTGCAACGCTGTCGTTACTTGATGTACGAAAAAACTTTGTCGAAGACGCCGCAAACACCATCGTCAAATTCGATCAGCCTGATCCAGAAAAACCGGGAGAAAATAAAATTTTTGGTCTTCCGTTATCGTTCGATACCCTCGCGATGTTCTATAACAAAGACCTCCTGCGAAAAGCGAATATCGACAAGCCTCCTGCAACGTGGAAAGACGTGGAAGATCAATCAAAAAAACTTACCGTTCTTGATAAAGACAACGTCACCATCAAACAAAGCGGCGCAGCACTCGGTGGGGCGGGAAACGTTCTCTACAGCACGGACATTCTCACCGCCATCATGATGCAGAACGGCGCAGACATGGCCGATGAATCGGGGTCTCCACGTTTTAACGTCTACAGCGCGAGCACGACCGATCGTCCGTTCCCGCCCGGCGTCGAAGCGCTCAGATTCTACCAAGGTTTTGCGAACGCGAACACGCCGACGTACACCTGGAATGAAAACATGGCGATCTCTCTCGACGCATTCGTCGCGGGAAAGGTGGCGATTTTCTTTGGCTATCCGATCGACATGCAAAAAATTCGCGACCGCGCACCAAAACTCGACTTCGCTATCGCGCCGCTTCCACAAATCGATCCGTCGCGTCCAAAAAATGTTCCGAATTTTCCGATCGAGGTCGTGTCGAAAAAAACAGCGCATCCTAATGAAGCGTGGGATTTTCTTCAGTTCGCAACAAGCAAGGAGCAAGTATCAGATTGGCTCACCACAACGAAGCGCCCGACCGCTCTTCGCGCACTCATTCAACAACAACTCACCGATCCCGATCTCGCGCCGTTTGCTGGCCAATTACTGACCGCGAACTCCTGGTACGACGGCAACGACTGGTCAAAAGTGCAGAAAGCATTTAACACGCTGATCCTCGCGCGCCCAACTTTCAATCATCCGGAATTCCAACCGCTCATAGATCAGGCCGCCGACGCGGTCAGCGCAACGATGTTTTAAGTGTCGTTGTCATCCTGAACTTGATTCAGGACCCAGAACGTAAAAAAGGCCAAACGTGATTACGTTTGGCTTTTTTTACGTTCTAGATTCCGGGTCAAGCCCGGAATGACAAAATAAGAAGGTCGGAATCACAACACTTTGTCATTAAGGAGATTTTTTCGTATACTGAATCTATATTTATGAAAATCCGAAAAGCAGTTATTCCTGTCGCAGGATTCGGTACGCGATTCCTTCCCGCCACAAAAGCGCAGCCAAAAGAAATGCTGACGCTCGTTGATAAACCGGTGATTCAATACGTGGTCGAAGAGGCTGTTGCTGCTGGTATCGAGGAAATTATTTTCGTCACCAGTCAAACCAAGCGCGCAATTGAGGATCATTTTGATCGCAACTCTGAACTTGAAGATCGCCTCGCGCAAAAAGGAAAAAAAAAGGAACTCACGGAGCTGCTGCACATTTCTAACCTCGCAAAATTTGCGTTCGTCCGTCAGCAAACTCCGCTCGGTGACGGCCACGCGATACTTTCCGCACTTCCGTTCGTTGATCCCCATGAATCGGTTGCTATACTTTTTGGCGATGACGTATTCGACGCACCGACGCCGGTAACCGCGCAACTCGTTGCGGCCTACGAAACACACCACGAACCGATCATAGCGTTATATGACGTTGGAAAGAAAAATGTTTCAAGCTACGGAATCGCGAGTGGCGCAATGGAATCAGAAGGTCTGATGAAGCTTCGTGGATTTGTCGAAAAACCTTCTGTCGCAAAAGCGCCGACAAGCCTCGCTGCTGTCGGTCGATACATCATTACGCCAGAAATCATGCAGTTGCTCAAAAAACAAAAGCCAGGAAAAGATGGCGAGATACGTCTCGCTGATGCGTTCATTACCCATCTCAAAAATCGTAAACCGATCTACGGAAAAGTCGTCGACGGTGTGCGGTATGATTGCGGCAACAAACTGCAGTTCCTCATCGCCTCGGTCGATCACGCCCTGCAACATGCCGAAGTAAACGGCGATGGCGCGTTCACTGCGTTTCTCAAAGATCGTGTCGCACGACTTTCTCGCGGATCAAAATAGTATGACGTTTTCCCCACGCACACTCATAAACCGCTTCACGCTCGGCGCGATCGCCGCAAGTTTGCTGTTCGCCGGTTTTGGTTGTCAGGGTGTGAGTAAAGAAGTGGCGCAGCGCACGCAGCCGATCACTCTCAAATATTGGCGCGTATATGACGATCAAGATGCATTTGCGGATACGATAATCGCGTATCACAAAGTACATCCAAACATCTCCATTGATTATCGAAAGCTCACGTACGACGAGTACGAGAAGGCGCTACTCACCGGTCTCGCCGAAGACAAGGGTCCCGACATTTTCAGTCTCCACAACGATTGGATGCGCGCATGGCAACCGCGTCTCCTCCCTCTCCCCCCAACACTTTCGATCGCCTATCGCACCATCCAGGGAACGATTAAAAAAGAAGCGGTTACCACAATCAAACAAGAACCGACGATTACGATCAGGCAACTCGCGAACGATTTCGTTGATGTCGTGTCGGGCGATGTCGTGTTACCTACTGAGCAAGTTGATCCGCGCGCGCCACTCATTCCAAAAATTTACGGTCTTCCATTATCCGTGGATACACTGGTGTTGTATTACAATCGCGACGTTTTGAATAACGTCGGTATCGCACAACCCGCTGCGGATTGGCGCACATTCCAAGAGCAAGTAAAAAAAATCACACGACTCGATCAAACTGGGGCGATCATTCAATCCGCTGCGGCGCTCGGAACCGTCGACAACGTCGCGCGCGCGTCTGATATCGTATCGCTGCTCATGCTGCAAAACGGCACGCAGATGACCGGCTCAAAC
>JAHFIV010000022.1 GCA_023246225.1 bacterium | reverse complement strand
TCTGCAACGCAAAACAGCGACAGGTGCGCTCATCGGCACAAAAGGATTCGTCCTCACGACGTATGGCGCGGTCGCGAACGCGGAGTTCGTCACCGCGACCTATCGTCTGGTTACATCAGAAGGAACGGTCACAACATACCGCGAAACTCCGCTCGAAATCACGTTGTTGTCGCGCACGCACGATGTAGCGCTTCTCCGCATCTTGAAACAAGATCAGCGTCAGACGCCGTTTCCGCTCCGACACGGACCGGTGGTGAAAGGTGACGATCTCTGGTGGTTCGGCGTGAACTCTGGCCCACGAAAAATGAAGGTGTCGACCACAGACATCACCATCAATCTGAACGGACGCGGATTCATGCTGATGAACGGTACGCTCGGTGACTCCGACAACGGCGCACCGATCGTGAACGACTGCGGCGAATTTGTGGGGATCATGCTCTACAACGACAGTGGCGGCAAAGGCGTCTACGCGCTTCCGATCGAAACGATCTTCGAAGCGCTCAACCTCCGCACGACAGACCTCTACTAATACTCGACCGCCCTCTTCTCTGGGCGGTCGTTTTTTATTGTTATTGCGAGCACCACTCTGTCATTCCGGACCCTCCTCTTTGTCATTCCGGCCTTCTTTTTTTGTCATTCCGGGCCATGACCCGGAATCCAGAACGTAAAAAAGGCCAAACGGAAATCGTGTGGTCTTTTTATTTTTTCTGGATTCCGGCTCAAGGCCGGAATGACAAAGCGGGGGCCCGGAATCTAGAAAAAAAATGACCAAACGTGATTACGTTTGGCCTTTGTATTTTTCTGGATTCCGGCTCGGAGGCCGGAATGACAACGGTTTGCCCAGGATGACAGAGAAGTGTTACTTCTTCGGTTTGGTCCAACGACTGAGATCGTTGAAGAACGCGGTCATGTAGCCGAGCTTCATGCCGAGCCAGAGCGCGGCGTACTGCGCGAGCAGCAAACCGAACGCGAGCACGTTCATGAGCGGACTTTCGTAGGTCGGCGTCGACGTGTCGACGAGCGGCCCGAAGAAAAAGTCCAGATACCCATTCCACATGAAGTCGTTACCGGTCTTCAGTGGATTAAACGGGTGTCCGAGGTGATATCCGAGCACGGTGACGTCGAAGTACGTCAGAGTCTCGAATCCCCAAAACGCGAGAAGGAACAGAATGAGCACCGTATCGAGCACGCGCTTGCGGCTCTTGAACTCCTCGTAGCTGCGCTTCTTTCCACCGCGCGTCCAGAGACCGACGATCGTTGTCACGAACCCCGCGGCGAGGAACATGAGCGGATCGAGGATCAGCGTGTAGAAACGGTTCGACGAGGCCGCGCCTTCGCCGACAGTTCGACTGAGCGCTCGTGTTGCCACGAATGCGATCACAAAGAACAACGCAACGCTGTAGATGCTCATAGCGAATCCTCCTTCTCGTACTCTTCGATCGTGGTGAGCAAACCCTCCAGCGAGTCCGGCCAACTCGGCCGCCAACCGAGCGCGCGCAGTTTCGACGCGTCGAGCAACGCATCGTACGCGAGCAGGTCGGTCATCTCTTCGGTCAAAATGGAGACGCGATTTTTCTTTGCGGCTTTCTTCCGGAGATTGCCGATGAAGAATCGCATGATCCCGATCGGGAAGTTGATGGGAAGAAGCGGAAAATCGAGTCGCTCCGCGCACGAACGCATCAACTCTACGGTACGGTAGGCTGGCTGCACGATGTCATCGCAGTCGTCGTTCACGTTGAAGATCTGACCTTCTCCCTCGATCCGATTCGCGAGAAATGCGGCTGCACGACACACGTCGAGCGCGTGCACCATTCCTGCGCGCGTGTTCCCGGGACCGAAGTAGAACGGTCCCATGCCACCGCGCGCCGCGAGCATGATCGAAAGCGCAACACCGTAACGGCTGCCGGATCCGTACACGCCGCACGGTCGCAGAATCGTCACCGGAACACCGAGACGAGCGCCCCACTCGAGCATCATCATCTCTTCGTCGTACTTCGACGTGAGATAGCCACCCTTGGGATTCGTTGGCGATGTCTCTTTCGCAGGAGACTCCTTCGCGAAATCGTACACGCCACCCGCTCCCCACACGACGATCCTTTTCGGTTTCGCTGCAGATCCGTCGATGCCGTGTGAAGCGAGCGCACGAATAAGATTCCATGCACCTTCCACGTTGACCTTGCGAAGATCCTCCACCGACGCGGCGTAGTCGAACAATCCCGCGACGTGAAACACCACATCGAACGATCGTTCATTCTTGAGGAACGCAGCGACACGGTCGCCATCACGCAGGTCGCACGGTTCGTACGCGTACGGAACAGCGCGTGACGACGCAGATGAATGGAGGATCTGATATCCTCGCGACGGTTCACCACCGATGTCGGTGAGTGTCATGTCGTATCCGCCACGCCAGTCCATGAGCACGCGCTGCATGTACTGTCCCATGAATCCGTTCGCGCCCGTGACGAGCGCGCGCGGAAGCGCTGGTTGTGTGGCAAAAAAGTTACTCGGTACGCGTACTATTCCCTTCAAGATCGCCTCCTCATGAGAAAAACACGAACGGTCGTCCCGTCCGCTTGCCTATTTCTCCATGTAGCGGAGGTTTTGTCAAAAAATTCTCTGTCCTAAAAACCCGACCCTTCGTACTCGCCACCTCGTTCGCGAACGATGTGACCCGCTAAAAAAATTCGGTAGAGAGTCGTATATAAGTTATTTTTGCTAAATAATCGCGACGATGTAATAATTCATCGGTTATTATGGACAGTAAGGAAAAAAATCCACCACCGGAAGAAAGAGGGGATCCGACACAGGCCGATGAATCACGCGAAGCGCGAGAAAAGAATTTTGAAGTTGAAGAAGTTGCAACGGTAGAGCGGGCGGTCGAATTATTACGAACCGAAGCGCGCATTGAAGCATCTTCAGCAGAAACTATTCTCGATGTTCTCCGGCGGGCAACGCTGGTGAGAGAGCTGCTTCAGAACAAGGAAGGACTGTCCACGCTTCGGGAAGCAAGCACGGGGAACCCCGAAGCGCTCGAAAAACTTCGCTTGCTCTGCATGGGCGTTTGGCTCGAAAGCACGAGCACCTTCGCCATTAATGATGACGGCGAGTTGAACGTTGCTATCGTGGACGGAGAGTTGCATCTTTCTGGTGAAATCGCTGAACAAAAAAACATGCTGTATCGCCAAGCGGTCATTCGACAGATTGAGCGATGGGCTGTTATGCAAGCAAACGGTCTTCTTGGAGAATCCGAGGAGAGTAGTAAAAAAGTTTTAGATGTTGGCTCAGGAACGCTGATCGCCGCAACGATGATGAGAAAGAGGTTCCCTAACGCAGAGATTACCGGCGTTGAACCGGGTCTCGTTACTCAAAAAACCGTCGCGATCGCAGAAAAAAAGCACATCGAGCTTCTTCACGGGCAGCTTGAAAAAGTTGA
This sequence comes from bacterium, assembly GCA_023246225.1. Classification (GTDB taxonomy): domain Bacteria; phylum Patescibacteriota; class Patescibacteriia; order SG8-24; family SG8-24; genus JAHFIV01. The sequence continues at coordinate 12,738 of JAHFIV010000022.1, read as the reverse complement.
AAAGGATAAAAAATATGACTATGTCATCTTGCATTTTGTACTCGAACATTCAGTGAAACAAGCACGGGATTTGATTCGAGAATCCTTAAAAAGATTAGCTGATGGAGGAGAAATCTCAATCGCCGTGCCAAACTTTGATGCTTTTCATCGCGAGATAGAAACGGCGATCGGTATGAATCGTCGTGATCCGGAAACACGACTGAGCCAGCACGACAATTTTAGTGGTCATCAAATTATTTTTACGAAAGATACCTTGGTCGCCCTGATTCAGGACGTTATGAAAGAAGAGGGGTTGTCCTTGCCCATCCAGGCAAAAACGATTTTGCCCAGACCGTTTGCGTTCAATACGTTGTGCGCCATGTATGAACAGGAAGAATTGTTGGCGTTAGAAAAATCCGGCAACATGCCAGAAATGGAAGATAAAGGATCAGTACTTTGCATTACGATCGGTGGTGGCGCAGAAAAAAGAGAAGCGTTGCAAGCTGTTGACCGTAGCGGCAACACAAAACAGATATTTAAAAAGTTGATCGACAAATTCATTGCGTCTTCACCGGAGACCGCTGAGCAATACAGAAAAAAAGCGCTGCTAGCATTTTTAGAAGAAACATATCCCGACTTGGTTGCAGAAAAAGATTCATAAAATACGTCGCTATTGCTGACCCTATTGCGGTGACCCGAGCTTGACAAGGGGAAGTTTTTTTGCTAAGGTGTGAAGTCCAACTGGAAAAATCTCGTTGGCACGGTCCGCTCGTTTCACAACCTGCCGCGACACAATGCGGTACAACCAAAGGAAGAACATCGTGAACATCAGTTTTTTCGTCTCTTTCGTTTCTCAGATCTCCGCGTGTTCATCGTCGGATGGCGAGATCGCCTCCGACTACTTGCGCATGGCGCTCGGTCCCAGCTTCGACCTCGACTCCTGCAAGAAAGCCGAGCAGCGGCCGAAGCTTGCTCAAGCAAAACTCGAGCTGTTCGAGGACTTCCGCGCTATCTGCAAGATGAACGGCATCGAGCCGCCCGCGCCACCGCAGGATTTGCTCGAGGCCGCAATGCCGCAGCTCACCGCGGAGGATCGCGCGATCATCGAATCTCGTTCGAGCGCGTTCATGGATCAAATCGGCTCCGGCGGCGGAGCCGTGGACGACTGTCTGGTGATCAAGCGGTTCGTGGAGCTGTGCCCCTGGTTCGTCTCCCAGACGGACAGAGTGCTTGTGCAGGCGTTCCTCAACCTGCAGCTGATCCAGGGCGGCCGCGATCCGCTTGCGCCGCACTCGTTTCGCCCTGGTCGTGGAAGTCTCGCTGAGCGACCAGCGCGACCCATCAACGTCCTGATCGTGGACGACTACATCAACGAAATCATGATCACGTTTCGCGCCATCGCTGGGTGGCCCGAGATGACGATCGATGCGCAGTGGGTGCAAACCGACTACGACACGGATCAGGCGACGATCTTGACCGGTGAGGCGCAGAAGGTCGTAGCGGCGAAGCCCGACATCGTCCTCATGGACCAGGGAATCGGTCGCATCAATGGGCCGGATCTGATCGGAGCAATCCGAAAGGAGGACCCCGAGACCAAGATCGTCTTCGTCGGCAACACGGGAGGAGAGCCCGAGAAGCTGAACGCGGCAGGCGCGATCGGCAACCTCGAAAAGGGGCGTAACACTCACCCTCTCACCGTGGCGATCAGCCGCCACTTCTAGACCCGCACACCTGCGCGGCGATGAGCACACTCGCTCTCGTCGTTCGGGTGTGCTCTTTTTTTTATCTTACCTGCATTACTTCTCCATAACCGGTAGACGAAAAAGGATTGACGTTGGTCTCCTTTCTGCTACTGTTTTCATCTAAGGAACCTCCTCAGAGGTTCCTTGGTCATTTCACCAGCAAAGGAGCATGCGATGGGACGTTCGCAGTATAATCCGAGACTCGTTCACAACACGGAGGACGTACAGCGCATTCAAGCGCTCAGCGAAACCCTCTGCGCTGTCATCCGACCACACGTTTTGCCGATCCTCGCGATTCGTGTGGAGCAGGAGATGCGGTCTCCGCCACCCCCGCTCACCGACGAACAGATCGCATGGTTCGCGCGTTCCGGTGCATCGTCTACTGCCGATGCGGAATCTGACGAGGCAAACCAGATTCAGAAGGTCGTATCCGACGCCCTACGCAATCCGGAGCCGGTCACGAACGAAACGATCGCGGCCACTGTGCAAGAAACGATCGATCGCGAAGTTGGTCGGCTAGTGTCGGCATGGCTTTCCATCCTCCATCTCGCCGCAGGCAACTGTTACGCGGGCCGAACACTGCTCGATCTCGCCTCGCTCAACGACGCGATGCTGCCAGAACTCCGGAGCGATCTCCTCGCAACCTTCGATGACTGCTTCGCACCGTTCTATCTCACGCCAGATGACGCGCGTGTCGTCCTTCGCATCGTCCGCGCCGCGCTCCCCCTAGGCAAGCGTCTCCCTGACGAGGCGGTCGAGATCCTCGCACTTTGGCACGTCGCGATTCGATGACTGCTCGGTCCTCTCTTTTTTAGAAGAAGGGACCGTTTTTTTATTTCATGAACCCCTAGAGAGTTTCCGGCACGCGCGGTGGAAGAACGAGATAGCTCATCAGAAGTCCGCCGGCACCAGCCATCACGATCGAACCTGCCCAAAGATGGATGCTCCACCAGATCGTGCTCGTGAGCATCAACGTGAGAAAATACGTGAGCATGTACGTCGCCGGTACGGAGAATGCGAATACACGAAGGCTGGTCGGCTTTTCGATCGATGGTCGGAGTACGCGCAGTCTCACGTCGATGAGCAATCCCGCAACGATCGCTCCATACACGAGTTGATACTCCCCGCTCATCAGCGTCATGCCGTACGTATTCAATCCAAAAATCAGCGTAAAAAATCCGAACGGCAATTTTCCTCCCCAGCGCCGAACAGCGAACAGGACGAATCCAGTGAGTAACATTGTTTGCAGCAAAAATCCCGAAATGCCACGCGCCTGATACCAATCGACGAGCATTTTTCCTGGAGCGACACCTGCGGCCGTAATGCGCACAGGATGCGCGAACTGCGTCATGAACGCGAGGAGTGAAAGAGTAAAAGTGATCGAGAGCGCGGCAGGAAGCCACGCGGAAATTTTTGTACCGAGTTCGCCGCGACGATACCATGCGGCGCGGAGTGGACCGCTAAGCATTAATGCGCCGCCGATGGCGAGAAGGAGATGTGTCGGCGAGAGCAACGCTTCGATATCTTTTTCAATACCGAATACGATATGCCACACCATGTCCGCACCACCACCGATCGCAAAAATAAAAACGCCGAGGAGTGACGGTCCGTATCCTTTCGGGACCGTGGCGAAAAATGTTCGGCCAGCGCGATGTTTCCACGCATACGCGAGGAGCGCGATCGCACACACGGTGAAACCCGAGTACAGCATAGCGTGCCACGGCGTGAAAAATGTTTCGAGTGCGGAGTCGAGATGGTTGTGTGCCCAGCCGTCGATGAACACACCGCCCGCGAACCAAAAACCGAGGACGGTCATGAGCCAGTCAAAACGCAGGGAGCTTTCTGGTTGAGAAGTATGCATATAAAGAAAGTATAGCGTGGACGGTCGGTGATTCCTATCGCCGACTTCGAAAAGTGGGCTCCATAAATATTAACCGGATACAGTAGCTTGACCTGCGAGAAATTTTGTGACATGATGCGAAGTCAAAAACTGACCCGCGCGGCACGGATTGTCCGCACTTTCAAAGCAAAGGGGTCCAATCATGGCCTACTCCCGTGAAGAAGTTCGTCAGGCGCTCGAAGTGCTCCGTCGCGGTACAGCGAGCCACGGCTCATGCCTGCACCTCATCCGCAAGGCAAACTTTACTCTCGCCGACATCGGCACGTCCGAGGAGGAGCTCGAGCAGCTCCGGATCAAGGGCTGCAAAACCGCTGCGCAGACGTGCCTCGATGATCTGCGAGAAGGCTCGATCGAGTACCGTCTGCACCTCTCAAAGTTCCGCGAGTTGGTACGACAGGGCGGCCTCACCCTCGCCGAGTTCCCGACGAGCGAGGTCGAGCTCGAGTCGCTGCGCATCAAAGGGTGTAAGACCTCCGCAACGTACTTCCTCGAAAAGTTGCGTCCTGGCGTCAACAGCTGGTGGTTGTTCCTCAGCTGTCTCAGACGAGAGTGCACGGAGGGTCGATTCACCTTCGCGGTGATCGGCACGTCCGAGGAGGAGCTCGAGCAGCTCCGGATCAAAGGCTGCAAAACCGCTGCGCAGATGTGTCTCGAACACCTCCGTCGCGGCTCCGATCGCGACGTGGTGTTCCTCGAACAGCTCAGAAAACAGCTTCGCCTCGGCGATCTCTCGCTCGCCGACATCGGCACTAACGCGGCAGAGCTCGCTTCGTTCGAAAGAAGGACATCCGCCGCCTAGCGTTCCGCGCACCCATACTCCGTCGTTCACGAACGATGTGTGATGGGTGCGTTTTTTTATTTATGCGTCTGCGTCCACCGATAATTGACGACAAAAAATACCCATGGTAAAGAAAAAGGTCATTTTGACCCGCACGGCTCGGCGAGCCAAGACCTTTGACATCCGAGAAAAAGGAGAACGCGATGGAGACGCAAGCAAAAAGTACGACCAGCCGCTGGTTGATACCCTTCGCCATCTTGGCGAAGTCGACCAAGTTGCTGAAAGTGTTCAAGCTGTTCAAGTTCAGCAAGATCATACTCACGTTTTTCACGATGGCACTCTCGACCCTGGTCTACTCGTTCATGTTCGGGCCGTGGTTCGCTGTCGGATTCGTTCTGATGCTGTTCATCCACGAGATGGGACACGTCATGGCGATGCACATCAAGGGGTATAAAACCTCAGCGCCGGTGTTCATACCGATGCTCGGCGCCGTCATCTTCGCGCCGCCGTTCAAGAGCCAAGAAGACGAAGCGTTCATCGGATACGGTGGACCGTTCGTCGGTGGTCTCGCGGCGCTCGCCTCGTTCGGTCTGTACATGGTGCTCCCAGAAAAAAGCGAGTTGCTGCTCCTGGTGAGCTACTCCGCGGCGTTCCTCAACCTGTTCAACCTGATCCCGCTGCGCCCTCTCGATGGCGGACGCGTGACGCAGGCGGTCGGTACGTGGTTCAAGTGGATCGGCCTGGTCGCCCTGGCTTTGTTCACGCTCTACATCAGGCAGCCCGGGCTGTTGCTCATCTGGATCATCACTCTTCCTGAACTCGGCTTGCCGCGCACAATGACCGCCATGCTCGGGCTCGGGTGCCTCGTGACCATGACTGGCCTGATACTTCTCGGTCAGAGTTCTCAGGGTGTATTCACGGATGTATTGGACATCGTCCTCTGTTCGCTCTTCGTGTTGATTTTGCTGTATCAAGCGGTAGGCCGTGGCAACGCCAGGGGGCCGGTAGCAATTGCGCCCGCACCTCGGATGCCGTTCGGCGACCGGATGAAGTGGCTCGCATGCTACCTCCTCTTGGCAGCAGGACTCGTCGGACTGATGGCTGCGCAGACAAGTCACCTGCCGCAGAGCATCAAGAAGCAACACGCAGACGACACCGCGCAGTCACCGTAAACCAACGTCGCCCCACACAGCTTGTGTGGGGCGATTTTTTGTCTCAACCCCTCTTGACACGCAAGATGTTTTGCCCTATTCTCCCGCATGAAAGGAGGTAGCGATGAACACCGCGACTGTTTTCATTCCGATCGACATGATCCGCGTCAGCGCCAAGCAGACCAGCAAGGTTTGCCAGAAGAAAGTTCGTCGCCACCTCGAGTCGCTCGACGCAGGTGATGAGCTGATGCCGATCGACGTGCGTCAGCTCGACGACGGCACCTACATCATCGCCGGCAACGGTCGTCACCGCTACTTCGCCTACCGCGAGGCCGGCTACACGACCATCCCCGTCTCTCTGAAGAGTAGATGCCTCGAAACTCTAAGGCGGCTGACAAAACGTCTCATGACCTACGTCATCGCCGCGATCGCTCGCTACTTCAATTAGCTGCAATGCGCACCCGATTCTCCGGGTGCGCTCTTTTTTTATATGAACCCCTAGCGACTTGACTCTCCGCTGCGTGTTTGCTAAAAAAATCTTAACAAGGAGAAGGAGAAACAGATGCCGAAAAATCTCGCACAGACGTGGAGGGAAGGTCTCTTGGTAACCGCAGCCGCAAAAAAAGAAAAGGAAAAGGAAGGCGAACTACGTCGAGCCGATACGGTCATCAAGAAAATACCGAAGCTCGTCACCGATGCCATCAAGAAGGGCTCGGAAACATTTCGTGCCACGAGATGCCATCTCAAGGAGGCCGACCTTCGCGAAAGCGGTCGAAAGCGCGAAGGAGGCGGCCTGAGTAAACTCGCAGATAAACCGGTATCACCCGAGGATTTCTCTTCTGTGTGGTGCCAGCTCGTCGTCAAGTGGTGCAACGAAAACGGTCTCGAGTGTTTCTTGGAAAAACGACCTGGTCAGGACAGAGGAGACAGCGACAACTACTTCTTGTCTGTACGAATAAAAACGTCGACGTCAGACGACTAACAGCGAACGCATCCGAACTTCCGGGTGCGATCTTTTTTTACACAAATGAAAAACCGTCCTGCGCGAGGACGGTGACGTTTATGGAAAAACTTTCCATGTAAGTTTATGGTGGCGCGCGAGAACGCCGTAAGCGTTCCGACTCACCCACGCTTCCACGAACGGTCGCACTGCCTCAGCGAGACGCGCGTCGTGGACATGGCACCAAAGATCGAGGATCTCTCCGCTCTCAAAGAACTCATCTCCCCCAAAACTCACGAGAGCGTGCCACTTTGTGTACGGGAGCCAGCGCCAACCGAAGTGGTATCGTCGCTCGAGTCTGCTGATGTTGTACTCGTAAATCACGCCGACATCCATCGCGTACAATTCTGAACCGTCATCAGCCCACGCTGTTCTGTTATGACTCGTCACCGCTATCTCTGCACTAAGTTTCTCTTTGCACGCAGCGGCGATGTCGTCCGCCAACTGTTGCAGCGATTCCGCGATGCTCATGGTGTAACCTCTTCTTCCAGTTCTATCACGCGCCATCGACACGCCGCGTTCGAAAAGATCGTCTCGCCAAGTGTGCGCGTTCCGTACGCCTCGTGGATGTGGCCGAACAGGTGCGCAGAGAGCGGCGGGTACGCGAGGTCACGTTTCGTGACGTACGCTCTGAGCGCCGGCGAGCCGAGCGATGCACCGGGGATTTCGTCGAGAATTCCCTCCGGTGGGGAGTGTGTCACGAGCACGTCGATGTCATCGGGGAGTCGCCGCGCGCGGTCAGAGAATTCTTCGAGCGTCAACTCGTCAGACCATCGCCCGCGATCGCGTCGCATCCCACGCACGCCGCCGATCCGCAGCTGATCGTTGTGCGATGAGCAGAGAAACGTCCGCGTCGGATCATCGGAGATCTCGAACGTCGAACCACCGACGAACGCCGGCGCGAGGTCGATGTAGTCGTGGTTGCCACGACAGCAAACGATGGGAGCGTCCTTGTTTGCGAAGAGCGTGCGCAGGTGGCCATGACCCATCTTTTCGAGGTAGCGCGTCTGGAACGCGATCTCACGATCGCGCGTCAGCTTTTTTTCGATGAGCGTGCCGACGGGCGGCGGGTGCGATGGATCTCCGAGGAGGTCGATGTTGTGTTCCCACTCGACGCGTCCTTGTCCCGCGACGTCGAAAACGAACACGCGGAAGTTGGGGAGCATGTCGCCAGTACAGACGTACAGGTCGGCGTGCGGAAGGGGAAACGTGTGACCGTGCCAGTCGCTAAAATGAACGATCTTCATGCGACATTCTTAGCATCCACCTGTTGGCTTTGCAAGGATTGACTGCGTCATTTTTTTGTGCGACGGTGTTCGTACTCAGGAGGCGTCATGGCAAAAAAGGTCGATCTTTCGAAACTCACTACGACAGAGCTGCAAGCGGAGCTCGCTCGTCGTAACGTGTCTACGCATTCTCGCGCGGGCGCAGACTGGTACTTTTTCCTCGCTGACGAAGCCGATGATGTGGGTGACAGGTACCCCCACTTCTGGATCGTGCACAAGCGCTATTGGCATCGTCATCACGCAGCGCGCGACACGCACATCCAGCACATCCTCACTCTCCCGAAAGGTTTCGCGGAGGCGATGGAATCGTGTTTCGAGTTTTCTCGCGGTGATGCCTTGGAAGGTGAGCGTCTGCTCGAGTCCTACGGATACCAGAAGATCGAGAGACACAAGTGGCAGCAAACCCTCTTCGTGCATACCTGTCAGATCGGTGGCAAGAAGTTCCGGATCGATTGCATGTGCGATACGCCCGCATTGCGCACTCTCCTTGAGGAGCACGAAGTGGGCGGCGCGCCATTCGCCGACAAAGACGCCTACCGCGCGTGGGCAGAGTCGCTCGCGCCGAATACGAAGTTCGAGTTCTACAGCTCCTATGATGGAGGCTCGAGCGCTTGCTTCATGTCCCGAGAAGTCGCCCTCGCACTTCCGCCCTACCCGGTCGGCAAAATCCGATTCGAATACGAGTAAATCGCGCGCGCCATGTTCTCATGGCGCGCTTTTTTGTACGTAGGAACCTCCTAAAGCACTCTTTACAAAATGATCAGAAATTGTGACCATCTTTTTGGAGGCGACAGATAATGAAACCAAGTGATCTCGCTGCACAGAAAAAGGCGGCGACAGAAAAGAATCAACGGCGGCTGGACGCTGCGCTCGCTGCGGCTTCAGAAAGAACGAAGGCGTTATACACACCATTCCGCATCGGACTCGAGAGCGCTCCATCGAAGATCATCCTCTTTGGAGGCACGACGACAGCTCTCCTTAGCTACACCACTGCAGAAGAAAGAGTGGCGGACCTTCCCGAAGTGAACGCCGCGCTCGACATCCTGCGCATCGCCGGCTGGACAAACTCCACCGTCAGCGTCGGCGACGATCTGACCACGGTCGTGTGCATCACCTGGGACAGCGACACCTAACGACGGTTGGCTCGAATCCATCACTGCGTCCCGCGATACTGCGGGGCGTTTTTTTATATTCATCTCAGTATTGACGTTGCGCGAGAATTGTGCTAAAAAAGAACGTCGCGTACGTGCGCGACTAAGGAACCTCTGAGAAACTATATTCCGAAGCGGGAAACGAGATATTTTTTCTGCACGCTTCGATGACGCGCCACAAACGATATGGCCATATCGTTGAGGACGCGGCGTCGGAGCGTGCGGGAAAAATAGCCGTTTCCCGTTGGAAGAGAGTTTTTTAGAGGTTCCCTAAGGAGGTCGTCATGAGTATCAAAGGCAGAGTGATCCGGCGCATCCGCACAATTCCCCCACGCTTCGAGTTTCACGACATGCGGCTGGAGCGCGGTGGATTCCTGAGCACCTACACGTGCATCGTCAAAGGGTTGCCTCGTCGTGTGGAGCTGATGCATCGCGGTCACGCGGTCGCTGTGCTCGCCGTCGACTTCGCCGCGCGCGAGGTGGTGATGATCCAGCAGCCGCGGCACGTGAAAGCGTTCGCGGAATTTCCCGCAGCGATTCGCATGCTCGAACGCGCGAAGGCCGCCGGCACCGGCGTCACGGATCCAGGCTCTTTCATCATCGATGCTGCACACCTCACAGTGCTCGAACTGTGCGCGGGGATGATCGACCCTGGCGAAACCGAGGAGCACGCAGCGATCCGCGAGCTCGAGGAAGAGTCGGGCTATGTGATTCGCGACGATCAACTCACAAGAGTTGGTAACTACTTCCCCACGCTCGGCGGCTCGACCGAGATGATCACCGCGTTCATCGCGCGACTCGAACCGAATCAGCACGAAGTTCCCGCGGTCGGTGATGGCTCGGAACAGATCGTGGTCTGGCGTCTCAGCTTCGAGGAAGCGTGGCGACTGATGCGCGAAGGTCAGATCCGCACGGTCTCGGCGCTGATACTGCTCCGCGAACTCCGCATCATGGACCTCGAAGGACGAACGTAGGAGGAGCGATGGTACACACAACAACGATCACCGTGCCCGACACGCGACCGATCGCGGCGTTCGACTGCGACGGGACATTGTCTCGCAAACAACTACTCGGGCTTCTCTATCCCGAGTGTTACGAGATCGGCATGTTCCCCAAGTGGGTGTACGACGAGTTCGAGAGGATCGATCTTGAACACCGAGATCGCAAAATTTCTTTCGACGAGTTCGATCGGCTGACCGTGGGACTGTTCGCGCAGAACATCATCGGAAAGCGCCAAGAAGATCTCGAGCGTGCAGGAAAAATGGTGTTCGAGAAGCATCGCGACTGGCTGTACATCTTCACGCGAACGCTCCTCGCAAAGTTTCGCGCAACGCATCAGTGTGTCGCGATCACCGGTTCAGTGCGCGAAGTGATCTCGCACGTCGCTCCATACTGGGGGTTCGATCACAGCTACGCAACCGTTCTCGAAGTTGGTGAAGACGGTTGTTACACCGGCAGAGATAAGTACGTTCCCGTGTTGAACAAGCAAGCGGCGATACAAGCGCACCTCGCGGAGATCGGTGGCACACTCTCGGGTTCGCTTGCGATCGGTGACACCGTCGCGGACATCAAGATGCTGCAAGCGGTCGAGCGACCGATCGCGTTCAATCCGAACACCGCGCTCGCCGAGGTGGCTGAGCAGATGGAATGGCCGATCGTCGACGAACGAAAGGATTGCATCAAAGTCCTCAATCGTGGCAGGTACAAAATATTCTCCTCTGCGCAAGCGGAAGCGGCGGTGGAGTACGTCCTTTCTCTCTACGTCTAGCGGTTGAGCACCCTCTTTCCGAGGAGTGCTCTTTTTTGTCTGTCCCTTTGGTGCCTGGCACCAAATGCCCTTTTGGTGCCAGGCACCAAAGTGCATAAAAGTGCCACCCTTCAGTCATTCCTTTGTCATTCCGGCCTCCGAGCCGGAATCTAGAACGTAAAAAAAGGCCAAACGTATAGCACGTTTGGCTTTTATATTTCTGGGTCCTGAATCAAGTTCAGGATGACAAAATGCGGATGTCGAGATGACGGTAAGATTGTTACGTCGGGTCGAACTCGCCGTTCACAATCATGAGCAGACTGCTCGCCGCGGCTTGCTCGTACACCGAGAACTCGGTGGTGTCACCTTCCACAATCAACCGATCTCGGATTTTCGACAGCTCTTCCTGGAACAGCTTCGCGACGAACTCCTCTGTATGCTTCACTCGCACACCACTCCCATCGTCGACCTCGACAGCGTGTTTGATACGCTGTGCGAGCATCACGCGATAGATCCGATCGGTCGCGAGATCCTCCATGTATCCGTCGAGGAGCGACGCTCCTTTTCCAGAGAGCACGCCGTGTCGGTAACGAATCACTGTCCGCACCGCCGCACGCGTGCCTTCAAGTGTGATCTTGCCGACTCCCGAAAGTTCGGGGCGCAGATCAGGATACTGTGGACTTTGCGGATGACGAACCGACAGCTGATTTGGCGCAGGAAACTGCGCCACCGCAATCGCGTTCTGATCGGGATGTCCGGTCCACGCGCCGTCCATGCCAAGCGCGGCTTCGTTTTTCTTGTCTTGCTCGAGCACTGCGAGCGCGCGTGTATTCAGCGCCGCATCAGACCTGCTCGGAAACAGCGCGGTCATCCCACCGATCGCGAGCGCGCCACGTTTATGACAGAGCTCCACCATCAGCGTGCGCAGATTCTGAAAGAACGGCACGTCGTGCGGAATGGTGTTTCGATCAGGAAGTACCCATGTCGAATCGTGCAACATGAAGTGCCCGAGCGACGCCATGTAATCCCAGCGACCGAGATTCAAACCGAGGATGTGATGACGAAGGTGGTGTAGGAACTCCTCCATCTCGTACGCGAGCGGATGCGCTTCGACGAGCGCCATGCATTTGATCGCGTCACAACCCAAACCCTTTTCGATCGCGAGCACTTTGAGAAAGGTGCTCCACCACACCGCCTCGTACAACGATTCCGACTTCGGAATGTAGAGGCAGATCGGATGCTTCAACTTGGCAACGTCCAGCTGGTACACGAGCAACGCTGCATCGAACACCGATGCTGCGCACGGCTCGTTGAACACTCCGTGCTGCTGCATGTGTAACCCGCGCACGCGAGTGAAGACGACCGTGGTGCTCTGGTTGATGCCGACCGCTCTTCCTTTTTTCTTGTCGAAGTAGGTGAGCTTGCCATGCAACGCAGCGACCGCGTTCGCGACACCGAGCTTCGTGTGTGGCCAAGTGTCCGCCATCGAATCCTCGAGGTCGAGCATCACGCCCGGCGCACCGGAGTTCAACATCTTCACGCACAGCTCTGCGTCGTCAGCTGGCCCGGTCATCTGATTGCGCTGATCTTTGCACCAGTCCGGTACAGTGATCTGCCAATCATTCCTTTGAACGATCGTCGGCGCAAAACTCTCCAAATGATCCGGATGAATGCCTTTTGCGGACCACTCGAGAATGCACCGACGATGCGCAGTGAGTGCTGTTTGCTTCGGCGTGAACTCTTCGTGCAGCGGTCGAAGAAAATCGATGAACCCCGCGGGAAGATCCGCAGTGTCACAAACGTTTCTCGGAAAATGACTGTCGATTTTAGGCATGGCTACCTCCGTATCAGAACAGTTCTGACGATCAGCATCTTCGCGCGAATTGGTGCGTTTCGTCAATGTTTCATTTTAATTGTCATTCCGGCCTCCGAGCCGGAATCCAGAAAAATACAAAAGCCAAACGAATCTCGTTTGGCTTTTTTTACGTTCTGGATTCCGGCTCG
>JAHFIV010000021.1 GCA_023246225.1 bacterium | reverse complement strand
AGTTCGATTTTGCCAGAGTTGATGCGCGCGGTTTCTGCAGTTCCTGCAACCGAAATGGTTGAAGTGGACTAAGGAACCTCCTCAAAACTCTCTTCCGGCAGGAAACGGCTATTTTTCCCGTCCACTTCGTCACCGTGCCTCAACGATATGGCTATATCGTTTGCGGCCCGTTGCCAAAGTGGACAGAAAAAATATCTCGTTTCCCGCTTCGGAATATAGTTTCTCAGAGGTTCCCTAACATCGATCTTTTATGCTGAGAGAATCGATCGTATTCGGCGGAGGATGTTTTTGGTGTACAGAAGCGGTGTTTAAAATGTTGCGCGGTGTGGAGTCGGTAGAGCCGGGGTACGCCGGCGGCACAACACCGAATCCTACATACGCGCAGGTGTGCAGCGGCAGAACTGGGCACGCAGAGGTGATCAAGATTGATTTCGACGCCGCACTCGTTGCTGTCGAAGATCTCTTCGCAGTATTTTTTGCCACGCATGATCCAACAACATTGAATCGACAAGGGAATGATGTTGGCACACAATATCGTTCTGCAATTTTTTATACGACCGATGCACAGAAAATTGCTGCAGAAAAATATATCGCCGAATTGGAATCGTCAGCACCGGGCGGTGCAGCGATCGTTACTGAGGTAACGCCGCTCGACAAGTTTTATCCCGCAGAAGAAGAGCATCGTAATTACTACGCACGCAATAAAGACGCGGCGTATTGTCAGGTGATCATCAATCCGAAACTGAAAAAAGCGAAAGAGCGTTTTAAGGAATTGCTCGCGTGAGATGTTTTGACCGAGCGAGCGTAACATGATAGACCAAGACAGGCTCCGATCTGCGGATAAAGAGGAGGAAGCCATGAGGCGAATACTGTTGTTTCTGTGTGTGGTGCTCTTTTCACTCGTTGTCGACACGCGTCATGTGCATGCGGTAGAATTATCTCGTATGCGTTTGCTTGTCACGCCGTTTGAGAACGGTGCAGCGGCACAGTCGCTCTCCGCGCTCTCGATCGGCATTCCCATCGCGCTCGCGGAACGGTTCGAAGACGATCCGACACTTGATGTCGTGAACGACGACAGTCTGGTGTTCACTAAAGAGCAAGCGATGCTCGTGAATGCGTCTGGTCGCGAGTACAATCTCGCAGCAGCGAACGCGCTCGCACTCTCTCGTGGCGCAACGCATTTTCTCACCGGTCGCTTCAGCGGTCAGGTGTGGAAGTGGACGATGCAGACCGATCTGTACGCAGCGACGAGTGACGGACCGATTCGTGTCGGTCACGGTACGATCCTCGGTGATCTGAACGAGCCGGGAAAAACCGTGCAGAGCACGAAGCAGCTCCACGCGATGCTCGCGGCGACAACGCGCGATGCGTTCGCTGCGGCTGGTCGTCCGCTTTCGCCAGAGATGGTGAAGGCGATTGAGACGCCATCGACCGGTGACTCGTATGCGTTTCTCAAGTTGTCGCGCGCGTACGCACGGTATTTCATGAACGTGCTCGATACGAGCGGAGACACCGCGATCGGCATCGCAGAGTACGCGGTGCGTATCGATCCGACGTACGCCGAGGCGCAGCGATTCTATGCGACGTTGCTCCTTGTGACCCCAAGTCTCGGTCCCGGGGGGCAAACCTCGGGGCAAACGAAAAAGGCGCGGATTCACTTCGAGTTCGCGATTCAGAATCATCCCAAGGATGTTCGTTCGCTCGTTGCGCTCGCAAAACTCGAGATCGGTGAAAAAAATCCTGACATCGCGAAGGGATACCTCGAACGCGCGATCGTCGTGCGACCGAAGGATGCGGACCCCCACTACTGGCTCGGCCATGCGCTCCTCGGTTTGCAGTCGCCGGTCCTCGCGACACTGGAGTTTGAAACGGCGCGCGATCTCGATCCGAACGCACTCGCACCACGACGCGAACTGACCGTGCTCTACTCCGATGACAAGCGTTACAGTGACGCGGCGCGGGAGTTCGAGGCGATCGTCGGTATCGATTCGCGTGATCTTGATGCTCGTTTTTTGCTCGCTGCCACGTGGCGCGCAGCAGGAGATCGATCCAGCGCGTTCGACGCGTATGTCGCCGCAGCGCGTGTGTTTCCGAAAGATGCGCGGTTCCGGAAATTTCTCGGGGATTTCCTCCTCGCGGATGGACGAACGGCGGAAGCGCGGCGGGAATACGCCACGGCCGTGGCGCTCGCGCCGAACGATCGTCGTGCGCGTGCGCTCGCGAAGGGAGAGTCGACGTCGCTCATCGGCGGCGCGGAGCTCACGAACGCGATCCTCAAGGCGACCAGCGTCGCTACGGAAATGGAAATGCACCGGACGAATTTTGCGCTCGCTTTGAACGACGCGATGCTCGATCTGCAGCTCAACAAGCAGCAGGGCTGTCTCAATGGACACGCAGCGTCATCCGTAATGCTCGCGCGGGGTGAAGGAGATCTTCATGCGCAGCGTGGTGTGCAACTTTCTTTTCTCGTTGATGCGGTGAAAACGGCGTTGATGGAAGGGGAGTTGGCTTCGCTCACAAGCGACGAGCGTACGTATGCGATCAAGGCGATCGCTGCGATGGCGACTGCCGAGAAAGACGTTCGGGAGATGCGTGGCGGATTCGATCGGCAACTGCTGCCGTTGTACCGCTCATATCAATGCGAAACGAACGGTTGGCCACAGCACACCGCGACGCCCGAGGAGGTGCGCGGTCACATGCTCGCGCGCACTGTGGTATGGCCGCCGGTGAAGCCGCCGCTCTACATGATGTCGTTCACGCCACAGATCGCGCCGGAGTCTGCGCGGACGGTGATGTACACGGTCGATAACCGCGACGGCGCCACCGATCGTGTTCTCACGGTCGACGGTGTCCAAGTTGGGACGATTCTCGCGAAAACGTCGATGACGTTCGCGACGACGATCGGTCTGCACTACCTCTGCCTCGTCCCCAAAGGCGCGGCATGCGACAAGAGTCGTGATGATCGATTGATCGAACTCCACGAAGGCTGGACGATCCGCGTCCGCCCAGCGAACTAGCTCTGTAACGTCCCCCGCACTCTCGCGGGGGATTTTTTTAAACTTTTAAGCTTAATCTTAGTGCCATTTTTCGGTGCCTGTTTTGGTGCCAGGCACCAAACGGGCAAAAAGTGCCACCCTTTGGTTTGGAAGTCAGGAATGGTTGACAAAATGTGGTTTTTGTGGGAGGGTTTGGGGGCAAGCATCAGTGCGTTGCGCGGCACACTTGTGGTTCCGCATAGTGCGGATCTCGCGGGTGCGTCGAACGAAGGCGGGCCCTACGGGGTCCAAGGAGATTGTCATGGCGAATACCATCGTCACCGGCGACCAGTACATGCAGATCGATGACAAGATCAGAGAGATCAAGCGTCAGCTGCGGCAGAGGAACGGCTATCCGTTCAGTCCACGAGATCTAGAGCTCGCACTTCAGCGGATCGTGGAGGGTGAACTCCTCCCCGAAGCCTCCGGAGCACAACCCACGACGGCTCGCTCCGAGGGTCTGACGTGGATTCTCAAGATCGACCGCTCCATTCCGTTCAACCCCGCCATGTTCATCGGCAAAGGCTGGTCGATCTGGCGTGGTCATGCGTACGGGAACGGTCACGGGGGTGATGAGCAGCAGAGCAAGAAGAGCCTCGTGCTCAGCGAAGTCGACATCACGAAGATCAAGCTCAAGACCTGCCTCGACCAACCCACGCATCAAAAGTGCATGAATGGTGAAGAGTTCCTTCGTCGGCTCAAGAGAGGTGCGAGACTACTCCTCGACGCCAAGGTCGGCCAGACTCTCCTTGAGAACCCGCACTGCATCCCCGAGGACTGGAGATTTGTTGAGGTCTGCTTCATGGGCACGGAGCTTCGCAGCCCGGACGGCGACCGATACATTTTGCGTCTGAACTGGAGCGGTGAACGATGGCATTACAGCCCCCACCAGATCGACAATTACTTCTACGCTGTCCACCCTGCGGTGGTCGGCGGTGTGTTACATCGCTCGCGAGCAACGTGACAAGCACCTCACCCTAAGACTCGAGGCCCCCACTACGCAGTGCGGGGCCTCTTTTTAATTCGATACTTTTGACTTTTCCCCATTCCAGGTCTACCGTTCCATGATGTTTCGGTAACAGTCGAAACAGCGTTCTTTGCAGCAGAAAACGTCAAACAAGGAAGGAGCGTCGTCGATGTACACGCCAAAAATGAACCACGTTCGCATCGCTTTGTGGCTCGCCGCAACCCTCGGTCTCGCCTGGTGGGTGGACCGCTCGGTGAGCGATTTCTTCGGGAGCGCGTACATCGCCATCCCCGCAACCGTCGCGTTCGTCGTGTTCGCACTCGCGGCAAAACCGCCGGCACTGCGCCGCGGCGCACCGCGGAAAGTGTGGCGCGTGCGGCGCACCAAGAGGTGGATCCGCATCGTCCGCGAACCCCGTCCGGGAAAGCGCGTCGCGTTTTTCCGCACCGCGTTTCTCGTGGGCGCGTTCAGCGTTGTCGGTGGCGTCGCCGCATACCCGTACGTCCGCGCGAAGATCGCCGAGGGACTCCCCAAGGACCTCTCGCCGCTCCTCGCCTACGACCCGCCGGTCACGACCCGCGTGTACTCGGCCGATCACGAACTGATCTGCACGTTCACGCTCGAAGATCGCACCACCGTGCCGCTCGCGACCGTCCCTGATCACGTCCGCCAGGCGTTCATCGCCGCGGAGGACAAGGATTTCTACGGCCACCACGGCATCGATCCGGTGTCGATCGTCCGCGCAGCGTGGGTGAACTACAAGAACGGCGTGACCAAGCAAGGCGCGTCGACGCTCACGCAGCAGGTGATCAAGCAGATCGTCCTCAAGAACAACGAGCGCACCTACCGTCGCAAGTTGCAGGAGGTCGTGCTCGCCGTCGCGATCGAGAAGCAGATGACGAAGGATCAGATTCTCGAAGTGTACTTGAACCACGTGTTTCTCGGACACGGCGCATACGGCGTCGAGGCCGCGTCGCGCGCGTACTTCGGCAAAAGCGTTTCGCAGCTCACCGTCGCCGAGGCCGCGCTGCTCGCCGGTCTCCCACGCGCACCGTCGCGCGACTCGCCGTTCAACCACTACGACCGGGCGCGTGTGCGCCAGGCGTACGTGCTCGGACAGATGGTCGACAAGGCGCTCATCACGCAAGCGGTTGCGGACGATGCAAAACGCGAAGAGATCGTGATCATCTCGCGTGTCGATCCGATCAATCACACCGCCGCGCCGTACTTCTGCGATCTCGTGCGTCGCGAACTGAAGCGACTGTACGGCAACACGCAGGTGTTCGAAGAAGGACTCGTGGTCGAAACGAGTCTCGACATGAAGATGCAGCGCGCCGCGGAGTCCGCGATCAGGAACGGAATCATCGACCTCGAGCGACGGATCGGATGGAACGGTCCTGAGGGGCACGACGCAACGTACAAACATTGCGATAACACGACACCAGACCCAGGATCCCGCCCGGGGCAGATCAGGAACAGCGTTCCGGACGGCACAACCGAGCGCGTGCGTCTTGCGTCGGTCGCAAGCGAGTACACCGTCTGCGTGGACGGAATCGTGTTCCCGATGCATCCCGATGATGCAGCTCGCATGCGTACATGGAACAGTCATGCGAAAGTACCCCTCGCGGTTGGCGACGTTCTCTCGGTGCGCATCGTCACGATGCCGACCGTGGGCGCTGCTGCGGTGAAGGGAGTCGTCCCAACAACACGCTACGCCATCGCCGCGCGTCGCACTGCGGGCGCGGATCATCCGGAGGCGTTGCAAGGCGCACTCGTTGCGGTCAATCAGACGACGGGCGAACTGAAAGCGCTCGTCGGCGGATACGATTTCAACGAGAGTCAGTACAACACGGCGACGATGGCGCATCGCCAGCCAGGGTCGTCGATCAAGCCGTACGTCTACCTCACCGCGCTGATGCGGGGGATGACGATCGACGAGATCGTCACCGACCGACTGGTGTGCTACCAGACCGCGTCGGGGATGTGGTGTCCGAAGAATTACCGCGGACCGAACACGGTGACGCAATACTACGGACGCGTGCCGCTCCGGACCGCACTCGCGCTTTCGCTGAACTCCGTTTCGGTGCAGCTCGCGGCGAAGGTCGGGATCGAGGACGTCATCCGCACGATGCGTGCGCTCGGGATCACGTCGCCGCTCGAACGGGTGCTCCCGCTCGCGATCGGCTCGGCGGAGATCACGCCATGGGAGCATGTGTACGCGTACGCGACGATCGCGAACGGTGGCCACGAGATGCCTCGGCATCCCGGCGCGCAATCGGTCGGGATCTTCCTGCGCAAAGTGACCGACAGTCGCGGCAAGGTGTTGCTGCAGATCGACACGAATCGCCCGGAGGACCGACCGCAAGTCGTGCCGTCGGCGGACGCGTTCGCGCTGCAGTACCTGATGCGCGGCGTCGTCGAAGAGGGAACCGGGCATCGTGTGCTCGAGCTCCAGCGACCGGCGGCGGCGAAAACCGGTACGACCAACAACTTCCACGACGTGTGGTTCATGGGTTTCACTCCTGACCTCGTCTGTGGCGTGTGGGTCGGACGGATGACACCGCAGCCGATCGTCAAAGAGGCGACCGGTGCGGGCGTCGCGCTGCCGCTCTGGCTCGCCTTCATGAAGGCGGGACACCCCGACACGCCGGCGCGGGAGTTTCCTGTGCCGGATGACGTGACGCTCGTGCGCGGATGGAACGGTGAGCTGATGCCGTTCCAACGCGGCCGCATGCCGTACCAGTACACCGAGGGGCAGATGCCGACAGGGAACTTCAAACTCCCATCGCCGTTTTAACCCGCTCCACCTCGCCCCCCTCTGTTTTACGCAGAGGGGATTTTTTTAGGAAAACCAACCTCCTCGATACTGAAGCCTGGCACTTTTTGACCGTTTGGTGCCAGGCACCAAAGTGCAGAAAAGTGCCACCCTTTGATTTGGTGCCCGGCACCGAGGAATTTGGGGTTCATCCATAGACCCTGGTCCGGGAGCGGAATGACAAAGTAAGAAATAAAAATCGACCCCCACCAGAAGGCAGGGGTCGTTGTGTGCGTGCGCGTCGCTAGCAGCCGTGGTACACGGTGGCCTGTGCTCGCCGCGTTTCCTCCTCCGCTTCTTGCTGCGGATCGGGGTGGGTGTCGCGCCAGGTCTGCTCGCTGGGGAGGTCGGTGAACGGCTCGTCGATCAAGACGCGCATTCCGCAGCAGGGGCAGAGCAGAGCCGTCTCTCCGAACTTGTAGGCGAACAAGTCATCTTTGGTGACGCGAATGAGCGCGCCACACCCAGGGGAATCGTCCTCGCCTTCGCACCTGACATCCCTGCTCCATCCCTCCTCGTTTCGTCCCGGTCGTAGTATCACCGCCATGAGATCCTCCTTGTCAGCCATAGAGTCGCTGATGGAAAAAGATACCAAAAAAAGCCTCGGTTTGTCAATATCGGCATCAAAAAAAAGTCCGACCGTCCTGAGATGGACGGTCGGCGAGGCTGGGGCGTTTCAGATCTCGGAGGTTGGCTTGTCGGCGAACTCGACGATGGGGCAGACACGCTGCTTCTTCGCTGCAAGGTAGGCGTACGCAAGCTCGCCGGTCTCGGTGCTGAAAAACAGGAAGATGCCGATCAGCGCGGCGATTCCTGCGAGGACGGACACCGTGATGATCGACGCGGTCGTGCCGTAGGACAGGTACATGAGTCCGGGCGAAGCGATGACCACGAGCAGGAGGACGATGCTCCAGGGATGAAGCTCGAGCGGTCCGATCTTCAGTCCGGGGTACCCGGTGAAGCTGTCGGGATCGCACCGGTAGCGTGTGGGGCGAATGCCGAAGAAGGCGAGGATCACGGTCAACGTGACGAAGCAGACCACCTTGATGACCTGGTAACAGATCCGGATCGGCAAGTAGATGAAGAGCAAGAAGAGTGGCATGAGGACGAGGAAGCGTACGTATGCGCAGAGGTTCGTTTTTTCGGGAACCTTGCCGTCCGTATGGGCATGCAGCACCTTGTACGCCTTGTAGTGCAAAGAATTCGTATTCACGATCATTATCGAGCTCCTTTCAAAGGGCGGGTTTACGCCACCTCACCAAAAGATTCTTGATTTGTCAATAGCTGCCGGCAAAAATCGCTTGTCTATCCCTTTTGTGTCAGGCACCAAAGGGACAGACAAGCGTCGCTTTATCAACTCAGCTTTATCAACTCGGGTTGACTGACGGGGTGTTTTTTGCTACGGTGCGCTTCACGAGGAGGTCATCATGGCAACAGTAAGGCAGCTCGAGCGGTTGGAGGCACACGAGACCGTCACCACCTACACCGACGAGGTGGGTGGGCGGTGGATCACCCATCAATCTTCGAGCGAGGTCGCGTACCTCACGCTCGGCGACAGGAACATCGCATACCGCTTCGTGAGCATGAACGGCATGCCGGCGCACGTGAGCGTAGCGGGCGTCAAAGCGTCCAAGGTATACGCAACGCCAGGCGGGGTGTCGGTGATCGACGTCGAGGCGATTTCGGAGGACGAGCAGTCGCATGTGCGCGATATGTTCACCGGCATGCTCGGCGTCGACAAGGACGCGGTGAAATTCTGGACGTAATTTTTTCGCGCTCCGTTCATGCGCTATTGACCGTCCGCGCTTTTTCCCCTACATTCCGATCGGAGGACACCATGGACGAGGATACAGAAAAAGTGGACGCGAAAGAACGTGAGGTCGAGCGGCGGATTCTGATGCTCGACGTCAGCGGATTCATCTGTGCCAGCGGGGGGGTGGTCGCGCTCGGCGCGGCATTCTACGGGATGAATGATCATGCGGTGTACTGGCAGATGCTCCTGGCTGTCGTACTACTCTTCGTTGCCAGTCGTAGCTGGAAGAAGGCGAAGGAGCTCGTCGAAGCGCGGGCGCTCGTGCTCGAAAAGACGCTCCCGCAGTTCCCAAAAGAAGAGGACGAGGTCGACGAGGACCCGCCTTCACCACAGTGACAACGAACCCCCGGCCGCGCTTGCGGTGCGGGGGTTTTCTTTATCCATCTTTGTCATTCCGGGCCGTGACCCGGAATCCAGAACGTAAAAAAAGACCAAACGTGAATACGTTTGGCTTACGATTCTGGATTCCGGCTCGGAGGCCGGAATGACAGAGAGGGTGGTCGGAATGACAGAATAATGATTGGGTTCCGGGTCACGGCCCGGAATGACAAAGCGGATAATCAGATCTGCTGCCACGCCTCGATAGCGAGCGTCACGAAGATGCGATCTTTCACCTTCTCGTCCTCGGGGAGTTCCGCGTACGGCACGCGCAGCGCTTCGGGTGCGGTTGCACCATGGCGCTCGAGCCACTTGCTGTGGATCACCGCAGCGATCTGCTCGATGTACACCGCGTCGAACGGTCGCCGATCTCTGCCAGCGAGCTGCACATAGGTCATCGCCGTCTCCGCACTGAACCAATGGCTGTCCGAGAATTCTCGGGGGAGATCATCGTAACTCGTCGCGGCGAGATTCACTTCGGCCACGCCGCCGTGCAGCGCGATCCATCGCGAGTCTGTCGTTGTTTTGCAGTGCGGCACGTCGCCGTGCACGCGAAGCCACTCTTCTTGCCACCGCTCGTGCGCTTTTCGCGCGATCCAGGCGACGTCAGCATAGAACGACATACGTCCTCCTTTTTATGTGGAGCCAACTCTACCGTAACAAAGTACGTTTGTCAACCTCACGATTGTAGTTTGACATTTTCGCGAAAATGCGCCAAGGTTTCTTGTTCTTCGCGGTAAGGGATGTAACCTTATTTGCGGAGAAAATGAGAGGTTTTTATGGCAAAGAGCATTGCGGTGTTCGGGGGGAGTTTCAATCCCGCCGGAGTCCATCATCGTGCGGTCGCGCTTGCGCTTGCGGAGCATTTCGACGAAACGTTCGTCGTGCTGTGCGGGCCACGGCCAGACAAGCCGCCAACGAACGACATCGAGCCGATTCACCGCGCGGTGATGGCAGACATGGCGTTTCGTGGCATACCGAAAGTGCGTGTTGAGATGTTCGATCTCGAGAACGCAACGTTCACGCGAACGCACGCGCTCGAGGAGCGGTATCGTTTGCATGGAGACGTCTGGCACGTCGTTGGCACCGACCTCATCAAGGGCGGCAAGGACGGCGCGTCAGACATCCAGGCGAAGTGGCAAGGTGGTGCGGCGCTGTGGCGCGAGCTGCAGTTTGTGGTGATCGTGCGCGACGGGTATCCGCTCGATGACGCCGATCTTCCGCCGAAGAGCAGGGTGCTCCACGTCGGGGCTTCGGGGTCGAGCAAGGCAATACGCGATCGCGTGTACGATCGGCAGTCGATCGATGGGCTCGTGTCGTCGGACGTTGCAGCGTACATCAAGCGCTACAATTTGTATCGCGGTGCGGTTCCACCGAGGAGCGCTGAACTCAAGCTCGCAGACCCGAAAGCGTTCATCGTGCACGATCCGCTGAATCCGAAAGCGGTTGCGCTTGCAACCCGGTTTAGCGACTTTGGCGTTTCTATCGAAAACGCCAACTGCATCCTCTCAATCGGTGGCGACGGCACGATGCTCCACGCGATTCGCGAGCACTGGCGGTTGCGTCTGCCGTTCGTCGGACTGAACGCCGGACATCGCGGGTATCTCCTGAACGACATCGACGATGCCGAGCTGCAGGATCCGCTGTTTCTGTTTTCGCAGCTGCGCGTGCATCAGCTCCCGCAGCTGCGCATCGACTACACTGACATGCAAGGTACGCCGTACGGCATGTACGCGTTCAACGATGCGCTCGCGAAGTCCAGCAACTTCCAAGCGGCGTGGCTGAAGGTGATCGTCGATAACGAAACGCGCATCGAAAAATTCGTCGGCGACGGCGTGCTCGTCAGCACCGCTGCAGGATCGACGTCGTATGCGACCGCAATGGGTGCAAGTCCGATGCTCGTCGATGCGCAAGCATGGTTGATCGTTGGCGACAACGTTTTTCATCCGAAGGGTTGGAAAGCTGCGCAGATGTCGCTCATGAGCGAAGTGCGCATAGAATCCCTCGACTACCGCAAGCGCCCGATCATCCTCGGTGTCGACGGCGTACACTGTGGCGAAGTGCCGGGCTTCAAAGCGCGAGTGAGCAAGATCGCTTCGATCGAACTCGCGTTCTCTCCGCATCGCGATCTCGCGAAGAAACTCGCGGACGATGTTTTTCCACCACGCTAATCACGCCGCACCGAGTTGGTGCGGCCTTTTCTCCGGCACCTGACGAGAACGTCGGACGCCGAAGGTGAAGCAATGCAAAGGAGAGAGTCATGAAAGATTTTCTTGATGTGCTCGGGCACGGATTCAGTCGTGTCGCGGTCGTCATTCCGCGGGTCGCCGTTGCGGATCCCGCAGCGAACGCAGTCGCGCACAGTGAAGCGATCGACGCAGCGTACCGTGACGGCGCATGCTACGTGCTCGCGCCAGAGCTCGGTCTCACCGGCTACACGTGCGGCGATCTGTTTCACTCGCAGACTTTGCTCGCCGGCGCGATCGATGCATTCAAGACGTTGCTCGTGACGTCGCATGGTTGGAGGAATCTTCTCGTTTCAGTTGGGATGCCGATTCTGGTTGACGGTGCGGTGTACAACTGCGCGGTCACGTTCCAGGACGGCCGCGTGCTCGCGGTTACACCGAAGTCGTATCTGCCGAACTACCGCGAGTTTTACGAAGCGCGGCACTTCGCGAGTGCAACCGAAGCACGGTGCACGACGATCGATCTCGCTGGCGTGACGGTCCCGTTCGGGACGGATATCCTCATCGCAGCGAAAAACACACCGTCGTTCGTTTTGCACACGGAGATTTGTGAGGACGGATGGGTGCCGATCCCGCCCGCGAGTCTCGCAGTGCTCGCCGGCGCGACGATCACTGCGAATCTTTCCGCATCGAACGTCACGATCGGCAAGTCCGAATTTCGGGAAGAGCTGTTCGTCTCCGCGTCGGCGCGCAATCTCGCGGTGCAGATGTATTCTGCGGCGGGACTCGGTGAGTCGACGACCGATCTCGCGTGGGACGGCCACGGCTTCATCGCCGAGCGTGGGACGCTCCTCGCGCGGACCGAACGATTCGCGCTCACGAGTACGAGCATCATCGTCGATGTTGACCTCGCATCGCTCATCGCCGATCGTCTGCGGCAGAATTCGTTTCGCGCAAACGCGGACGACCACCGTCGCACGTTTCGCACGATGTCGTTCACACATCGCCGCGAGTACGGAGAGACTGCGCGCGTGTACCGCACGTTCAAGCGACAGATTGATCCGCATCCGTTCGTACCGAGCGATCCTGCGAAGCGCGACACGCGATGTTACGAAACGTTCATGATCCAGTCGACCGCGCTCGTGCGAAAACTCGAGCCGCTGCCGCCGGACATGCGCAAAGTGATCATCGGCGTCTCCGGTGGAACCGATTCGACGCTCGCGCTTCTCGTCGCTGCGCACGCGATGGATCGCATGCGTCTTCCGAGAACAAACATCATCGGCATTACGATGCCGGGGTTTGGGACAACCGACCGCACGTACACGAACGCATGCGCGCTCATCCGTGCGCTCGGGTGCACGTTCAAGGAGATCAGCATCCGCGACCTCTCCGCGCAGACGTTTCATGATCTCGGTCTCCCCGACACCGATGCGTTCATCGCGGAGGTGAAGGCGGGGCTTGCGCGTGGTGCAAAAGATCCCGAGACGCGCAGGCGCCGCACGACGTTCGAGAACGTGCAGGCGTGGTCGCGAAAGCACGTGCTGTTCTCGGTGTCATGCGCCGAAGGTGGCATTGTGCTCGGCACCGGGGACCTTTCCGAAATGCTGATCGGATGGTGCACGATGTTCGGCGATCATGCGAGTCACTACGGTGTGAACGCGGGTGTTCCGAAGACGCTCGTCAAGTACCTGATCGACTGGGCTGCCACGAAGATCTATGCGCCAGAGGTCGGGGCGGTGCTCCAGGACATCCTCGCAACCGCGATCTCTCCTGAGCTGCTTCCGCCAGACGATGACGGCGAGATCGCGCAGAAAAGTGAGGAGCTGATCGGGCCGTACGAGCTCCACGATTTCTTCGGGTATTACATCGTGCGTTGGGGTTACGCCCCTTCGCGCATCGCACGCATGGCGCTCGCGGCGTTCGATGGACGGTATGACATCAAGACGATCAAGATGTGGCTCGGGATTTTCCTCGCACGATTCTTCGGGAGTCAGTTCAAGCGGTCGTGCTTGCCCGACGGACCAAAGGTCGGTCTCATGGCGATCTCGCCACGTGGCGACTGGCGCATGCCGTCAGATGTGAGTGCGCGTCTCTGGCGCAAAGAGCTCGAGGACAACGTACCGGACGCCGTTCCGGTTACTCTCTAAAGTCATTCCGGCAACCCATCTATCATTCCGACCTCCCTCTCTGTCATTCCGGCCTCCGAGCCGGAATCCAGAACCGTAAAGCCAAACGTATATCACGTTTGGCCTTTTTATTTTTCTGGATTCCGGCTCGGAGGCCGGAATGACATTTTCCGGGTCACGGCCCGGAATGACAAAAAAGAGGGCCGGAATGAAAATAAATAGAGGAACTCAGGATGACAGGAAGAAAATTTTTGCTATACTCTGAAAGTATGTCTATCCTCGATATTCTCATCCCCGCGGCGCAAGCGCATGAAAAATGGTTCGTTGCGACCCCAGCAGCGTACGTGCAACCGGCGTGGTATCGCACACCGAACGTGTGGACGATCGGTTGTGGCGTTGTGGTTGCTCTCCTTGTGATCGCCGGCGTGATCGTCGATCGTTGGTATGAAAAATCTGCGTTGTATAAAAAATGGGAAAATAAAATTCAGCCACTTCGCGATTACGGCGCCGGCGTACTTGCGATGTCGACGAGCATCATGCTTCTGTATAACGCACTGCGCGGCACGCTTTTCGCAAGCAATTTTGTTCTTGGGCACGGCCTACTCGGATCAGCACTTCGCATAATCGAAGGTGGCGCAGCGGTGTTGTTACTGATCGGCCTGTACACACCTCTCGCGGCCGCGACGATCATAGCGCTCTTCGTTCCACTGCTTTTGTTGTACAAACTTCCCGCACAACTCGAACTCGTGAACTTGTTCGGCATCGGTGCGTTTCTTTTTTTCTTCGCGCAAGGACAGTATTCACTCGACTGGTTTCTTGGTAAATCGATACAATCAACGCTACGACAGCGGAAAATCGCGTATTTTTTTCTTCGCGTCACGCTCGGTATCGCCATTCTCGCACTTGCGTTTTGGAATAAGTGGCTCGATCCGGGCTACCACCTCGCGCTCATGGATCGATTCTCTCAGATGAATCCCTACGTTTTACTCGCGCACACCGGAATATTTCACCTCACGCGCGAGCAGTACATATTCCTGCTGTTTTCTGTAGAGATGGTCGTGGGATTATTCGAGCTTCTCGGTATCTTTACTCGTGTAGTTTCTCTACTTCTCGTTCCTATCTTCTCCGCGAGCGTGATATTTCTCCCACCGCAAGAGCTGATCGGGCATCTCCCGATTCTCGGAACGCTGTTCGTATTATTTGTTTTCGGTGACACCTATCATAAGGGCCGCGCATCGCAGGAGGATCAAAAAATACCGGCGTGAACCGGTATTTTGAACCCATAACGAGTTTCTCTTCCGAAGGGAACCTCTAAAAATACGCCCGTTCGTTCGAATCTTTGAGGAGTTCGAACGCTTCTTCTGCGGTATCAACGACAGTGAACAGATCGAGATCTTCTTTAGAAATATAGCTTTCTGTGAGTAGCGCTTCTTTCACCCACGTCAACAGTCCGGTCCAATGTTTTTTTCCAACGAGCACGATCGGAATCGGACACATTTTTTTTGTTTGCACGAGCGTCACGATCTCCATGAATTCATCGAGTGTGCCGAATCCGCCAGGAAAATACACGTACGCTTGCGCCGACGCAGTGAGCATCACTTTTCGTGTGAAAAAATAATGAAAAGCTTTCGCACGACGAACGTAAGGATTGATGCGCTGTTCGTTGGGGAGTTGGATGTTTAATCCCACCGACTCAGTACCACCATCGAGCGCACCACGATTTCCCGCCTCCATGATTCCCGGACCACCACCGGTGATGATCGTGAACCCTGCCTTGCCGAGCAGCATGCCGAGTTTCTGCGCTTCCTTATAATAGGGATTATTTTCATTACAACGCGCAGATCCAAAAAACGTCACTTCTTTTTTGAGATCTGCAAGGAATTCAAAACCTTCGATGAACTCCGCCATGATGCGGAAGATGCGCCAGCTCGCACCGGAACGAAAATCGGTGTACGGCGATGCGCACGTGTTCGCAGAGAGAACGATGTTTTTGTGTTGTTCCTGCTCTTGATCGATGGCAGCGTTTTCGTCTGGTTGTGATTTTTTGATGATGGACATACCTCGGAAGAATAACACGACCAGCTATTTACTCAAATCGTTCTTGCCAACGTTCTTCCACGCGCACATCGAGATCGATAAACGTTTTCTTGCCGCTCACGAGTTCTAATTCTTTGCGTACCGCCTGGCCGATCGATTTGATTGCGAGACCACCAGCACCGATAAGCATTTTGCGATACCGCGGCGATGTGGTGAGAATCGATGCTTTGATGTACACGACGCCGTTTTCGCGCGTGGCCATCTCTTCAACTTCAACCGTTGTGGTGTAAGGAACCTCCTGATGCATTTTGAGAAAAATTTTTTCGCGGATCAATTCCTCCATCCAAAATTTATTTTCTGCGCCAGTGAGCTGTCCGTCAGGATACAGCGGGTCGGCTTCGGGGAGTCGTTCAAAAATCATGTCCACGAGCGCCTTTAAATTTTTTGCGTTCAGAGCTGAGACCTCGATCACGCCATTAAAATCATCCGACCATGCGAGGTACTCATCGATGTACGGCCGATCGATATCACTTTTGTTTAACACTAAAATTTTTGCTGCCTCAGCAGACTTCACTACGCGATACACTGCGCGTTCTTCATCGCCCACATGACGCGAAGGATCGGCGACGTAGAGCACGACATCGATCCCTTCGAGTGCATCTTTCGCTTTTGCATTGAGTTTGGTAGTGAGCAGGTCAGGAATTTGTGTAAAAATTCCCGGCGTATCCACAAAAACGATCTGCCCGCGCGGATCGTGGAGGATTCCTTGGATCACATGTCGTGTGGTTTGTGGCTTCGGTGTCGTGATCGCCACTTTTGTACCCACGAGCGAATTGAGCAAGGTGGACTTGCCTGCATTTGAGCGGCCGATAAGCACCGCGAGTCCTGCTTTTTTCTTTGGTTCTTGCATGGGGCGTACCATACCCTAGAGAAGCGGTTCGTTCAAGCCACGTCGGTCGCGACCGACGTGGCAAGGGGTGTCGGTCACCGCGTCGCTCGCAAGCGACGTGACGCAGCGCCGACTCACGCAGAGGCGGATCCGTTGACATTTTGAGGCAAATCTCGTATGCTCAGAAGGGTATTTTTTTGGAAAGGAGATTTTTTATCGTGATTTCCGCGCATGCAAGCGGCTCCGATGTTTTTTCTGACCATCGTATGGAGATGGGAAGGGTTGCCATGGCACGTGCACGTCGAGAAGTTCACACCGTTCGAACGCAGATCAAAGAGGGGATCGAGGAGTATTGCGAGACGCAGGAGCGGTCGATCCGCGAACGCAAGTGCGGCACCATGACAAGCGCTCCCGCATGGAG
>JAHFIV010000020.1:9811-16985 GCA_023246225.1 bacterium | reverse complement strand
TTGCGGGGGGTCTGGCGGTGCTCGCTGGTGTACTCGCAGTTGATGTGCTTTGGCAGCTCGATGCAATGTCATCTGAACACAAAACGATGGCGAAACATTACGTCGACAACCTTGGCAAATTGGAACTTGGAGATCGGGACTAGTCTGTTATGAAAAATCATGCGCGCAGTGGGATGAAACGGGGGAAGCTCGGGTATCGAACCGCGAGCTCGTTCCGTTTCACGTCGCACGATCGCGCGCGGGCAGCGAAATCGAGCGTTCCAAAATGGAAAGGAAATAACAAAGACTGACGTCGATCGTCGGTCTGTTTTTTATCATGAAAAAATCTTCATCAACGATCGTTATTTCGCTCGGCGGTTCGCTCATCGCCCCGAAAGAGGGGATAGATGTCGGGTTTCTTCGGCGGTTTGCTGCACTCGTGAAGCGTCACACAAAGAATGGGATGCGATTCGTGATTATTTGTGGCGGCGGAACAACGGCACGTGCGTATCAAAAAGCGGCATCGCAAATTACGAGCCTTACTCGCGACGACCTTGATTGGCTCGGTATCCACGCAACGCGATTGAACGCGCATCTTTTGCGCACCGTGCTACGATCGTTCGCACACCCGCGCATCATCACCGATCCAAATGAAGACATGCCGTCACGGCGACCGGTGATCATCGGTGCGGGTTGGCGACCGGGATGCTCGACTGATTACGATGCAGTGCTTCTCGCTGCGCGCTACGATGCAACGACGCTCATCAACCTTTCAAATATTTCTTTCGTCTACGATAAAGATCCTCGCACACATGCGGATGCGGTAAAAATTCCTGCGATCGACTGGAAACAATTTCGGAAACAATTCGGTTCGCGTTGGCATCCGGGACTGAACAGCCCGTTCGATCCTGTGGCATCAAAAGAAGCAGAGCGCATGAAACTTCGCGTGATCATCGCTGATGGTCGTGATTTGAAAAATCTTGCTCGTATTCTCGGAGGAAAATCTTTTTCTGGAACGGTGATCGGATAAATTCTGCAGAAGTGATTGACGTGCGACCTCGTCTTGATAGGATGAAAAGGTATGCAATGGAAGAAAAAGCACATCATTACTACTGCTCCGGTTATTTTGAGCGTGGCAATTTTGCTCGTCATGGGACTGATCGTTGCGAAAGACAGCAATCTTTTTTTTACGCGAGGAAAAGATCTTCCGCCGACCATCGATTTTACGTGGAGTCCAGCGGGGGCGGTGTCGCTCAAAGAAATGAAGGGCTATCTGGTCATTAGAGATGACTACGGTTTGGATTTTAAGACCTATCGAATGCATTTGGTTGAGCTTGATAAAACGCTCGATCTCCCGATCGATGGCCTTATCGGTAAGGATTACGAGCAACCGATCTCATTTTCACTGATCGCGGACGATCCGCATTTGCGCGGCAAAGATAAGCTTACGGTGGAGATTTCTATCGCTGATGACCGTGGACAAAAGACCTCCATTGAGCGGGTGATCCATCTTCAATAAGCATGACTTGTCACGTCGTTCGCGTCACGTCGCTCGCGAGCGACGTGACGCGAACGACGTGACTTGACAGCACTTCCATGCTGCACTAATATAGGAACACAATTGATAGTTGCCGCAGACAATGGGTCCGCAGGGGATTTCCCCTGGGTTAAGCTCCGCAAGGAGGCCTATCGAGGCTGAGAAAAAGCTCGCGTGCGAGCTCGTTGTCTGCGACTACTATCGCAGATTATTTTATTTTCGGGCCGTTTTTAAAGCAGTCCGACAAAGGTCGAAAGAAAAGGCGGAGAGAATATTTCCGTATACAGAGGTTCCTAACTATGGCCAAAACCAGACAACGCAAAGAATCAGAAGTGCGCGAGTTCGTTGATGGACTGCGCGGCGCGAAGTCGACAGTGTTCGCCGATCTTTCATCGCTCAAAGTGAACGACACGTCATCGTTCCGACGTACTGCAAAGAAGGAAGATGTCTCAGTTGCTGTCGCAAAAAAGACGTTGCTCCGCCACGCGCTGAAAGAAGCTGGTGTCACCGCAGTCGATATCGCCAGTTTACAAGGTAGCGTTGCGATGCTGTTCGGCATGGGTGATGAAATCGCTCCCGCGAAAGTGCTTGAAGCGCTTCGCAAAGAGAAAGATTCAGTGAAAGTGCTCGGTGGTTTGCTCGAAGGTCAGTGGGTGACCGCTGAACAAGTGATGGCGCTCGCAAAGCTCCCAACAAAGCAGCAACTCATCGGTCAGTTTGTCGGTGTGATCAACGCACCGGTCAGTGGATTCGTGAACGTGCTCGCAGGAAATCTCCGCGGACTCGTCACGGCGCTCACTGCGATCAAAGACGCAAAGACTACTGCTTAATTAGATAGGGGCCTCTGCAAAAGTATGTTCCGAAGCTGAAAACGAAAGATTTTTTTCGCACGGTGCGAGGACGCGCCACAGGCGATGCAGAGTATCGTCGAGGACGCGGCATCGTAGCGTGCGGAAAAAATATCCGTTTTCAGTCGGAAGAGACTTTTGCAGAGGCCCCCTAGTACTACCTGTATGTCAGAGATGAAAAATGTAGAGGTTCCTGCGAAATTCAAGGACCTCGTCGAAGGAATCGAAAAAATGTCCGTTCTTGATCTCGCTGAGCTCGTGAAGTTGCTCGAGGACAAGTTCGGTGTCTCCGCAGCTGCTCCAGCGATGATGATGGCCGCTGCTCCTGGTGCTGCAGCTGCTCCCGCAGAAGAGAAGTCTTCGTTCGATGTCGAACTCACCGACGCAGGTGCAAACAAAATCGGCGTGATCAAAGTGCTCCGCGAGCTCACACAGCTCGGTTTGAAGGACGCGAAGGATCTCGTTGATGCGGCACCGAAGATGGTGAAAGAAGGCGTTGCAAAAGCAGACGCTGAAGCGATGAAGAAGAAGATCGAAGAGGCTGGTGGTAAGGCTACTCTCAAGTAAATTTCCCAAGGAAAAATCCCGCCCCTCACAAAGGGCGGGATTTTTTGTACTCCCACATTGACGAAGAGAGATTTTTTTGAAACACTCAGCGAAGTTGTTCATTGAAGTGGAGGAGTCATGAAAAAAAAGGCGAGTAAGATGGCGGGAATCGATTTCGGCACAACGCTCACCAAGGTGGCGTGGCTGGAAGATGATGGAACGTATGGGTTTCTTTCAACGGCCGGACCGTTCGAGGTCATCGATGATTGGAAGCCGGCAAACGATCCATCGCCGCACGAGAGAGTGAGTGACATGTTGTGGCGTGGGGGCATCACCCGTGCCCATGCCATCGGAATCGGTCCGAGGCGTTTCGATCGGATCTCTCTCATCGAGTTTGCGGGTGATCCGATCGAAAATGAGATTCGTTTGCAGTCTGACGGCGCGCGTCGTTTGCTCGCTCTTGAAGGCCGGTCACCCAACTCCTTTTTGCTCGTCTCGGTCGGCACTGGAGTGTCATACACGAGAGTTGTGGACGGAAAAGCCGAACGGTTTCCGTACGGCAGTGCGCTCGGTGGCGGATTCATCGCTGGTCTTGCGAAGATTTCTAGTTGGAGGGAGATTTACGAAATTGATGAGAAGATTGCAGGAGCAAAACCGCTCAATCTTCTTGTCCAAGATGTTCTACCGTCCGCACTCGGAACGCCGATAGGTGAGTTCGTGGTCGCGCATTTCGGGAAGGATCCCGCGGATGATCGAGATGGTCATGGCCCCGCGAGAGTTATGGCGACCGCACTTCATGTGGTTGCGACCGGAATCGTTCGTGATGTGATGATGATGCAGATGATGCCAGAGCATCGTCCGTCGGGCCCACTCGTCTTCATCGGATCAACACTCGCAACGTTTCCGACGCTTGTCAGGTATCTCGAAGAGTACGCACGTAAGCTCGGTCTCGAAATGCGTTTTCCTCTGAACGGGGAATTCTCCGCAGCGATCGGCGCGCTTCACGCGTCGTAATCTTCCTCTGTCATTCCGGGTCGCGACCCGGAACATGTCATTCCGGCCTGGAGCCGGAATCCAGAACGTAAAAAAAGCCAAACGGAAATCGTTTGGCCTTTGTATTTTTCTGGATTCCGCCCCGGATCCTGGTCCGGGGCGGAATGACAAAAAATGACTGGGTCCCGGATCGCGGTCCGGGATGACATTATTATTTCGGCAGAGAGAATTGCAGGAGCTGGTTTTTCACGCTCACGATCGCGGTGTGCATTTTGGTGTCGAAAGTAAAATCGGTCGCTCCTTCAAGAGACGGAGAAACATACTGCGCGACAAGCGCACCGGTTTTTTTATTGTAACGAATGATGCGTGCTGGCGCGCCATCGAGCACGTACAGGTCGTCCGCAACCCGAAGACGTTTCGCGGCGCCAACTGGTGGATCAGCCACAACAACTCCGAAAGGCTCCTGTGCTCCCCGCATGATGCGAAGTATCGAACCATCGTTATTTAAAATGTAGATCGCGCTGTCGATCGCAATCGACGCCCCCTTCGAAACATCTGTGCCATCTTTGAGATAAAATTGCGGTTTTGAAAAGCCTGTGTCATTTGGTGATTGTCGGAGAATGCGATTATGCGCTGCATCCAGCACATACAGTCGTCCGTTATACAGCTGTGCATCGGTGATCGCACCACCTTGTGGGTCTTGCTCGATTTTTTTATCGACAAGTTTCCCGTCACCATCAATGATTACTGCGTCACCAACGTTCGATGCGGCGAGCACTTGGGTATCGTTTACAGTGAATACCGTTGGTACTTTTCCGCCAGGAACCGTGCCAATTTTTTTCATCGCCGTACCGGTCGTAACGCTGCGAAAAATGTCACCGTTAGACGATGCACTCCACGTCATCCTGCCGTCCACAGCGGCGAGTTTTACAACGCTGGCGTTTTCTTCGGGGATTATCCCGACAACCGTCGGTGGCGCAAGCTGCACAAGATGTCGGAGTTCAGTACGCACTTCTTCTGCGCGCTTTTCAAGCACAGCTTTTTTTGTTTTCTCCTTCGATTTTTTTGCGGGGAGGGCGTTAATCGCAGCACTTGCCCTTGCGAGCAGCTGTCGCGCCTGCTCCTCATCCTTATAGACGATACTCGATTCAGCGTTATCGATATTCTCTCCGATCGCCGTATATCGTTCCTCTGTACTCGCGGTGAGTGCTGTATAGCTGCGTTGCCATGATCCGACAAGAACGGTTGTATTGAAACTTGCGATTAAAAAGAGCGCGCTAAAAAAGAGATAACGACTACTTGGAGAAAGTTCGTTGAAACGTGAGATAACGGTCGTTGTGATGCGTGTACGTTCATCTTTGGAACGCAGTATGCGAATTGTTGCGAGTGTCACTCGTTGCGTTCGGTGCGCAACATCTTTTATGAAGGAGATACACAAAGCAAGGGTCGGTTTTTTTTCTGATGGGGGAGCGACCGATGCTCGCGTCGACGATTCTTCCATTTTTTTCTTTTTTGAAAATGCTTGCTGCAAACTTTCATTTGCCGCTCCCGCTGCTGCGAAAACTTTTTTTTGAATCGCCGCAAGCGGTGAAGGTGACATCACCTCCCTCGTGTGTGATTCTAGCATGCGAAGATTCGCGAGCGACGCCTGCGTTGTTGCTGCTGTGGAATTTACTACATCTTCAACATAACGCACCGGCGCGATGTCGAGAACGAGCGCAGCCACTGACATGTTATCCGTTGCGGGGCTGAGTCGTTCCTTGATGAGCGCTGTCGCTGTCGCATGATCTGTCGCTGAGGCGTACGTTTCGAGTTCATCTTCGCCGAGTAGGTCGCGAAGATCTTGTGTTGCGAGGAGAAGTCGGTCGTGCATGCCGATCCGTCCAGAAATCACGCTGCCGAAACAACGACGAAGCGGTGCGGTACGAAAAGGTGGAGGTGCTGATTCGCTTTCATCAACGAGATCAAGTATTTTTGCCGATCGTCCCTGCGAGGAATGGAACAATAAAAGAGACGGCCTTCCCCATACCGCAGCAACGACATCATTTTCGCGCAGAGAAAGTAACGCTGCGGAAACGTACTCCGGTTCGATGCCAAAACCGTGCTCGCCAAACATCCGCGACACCGCATGATTCACATGCGCGATTGCAATTTCAAACACGTGTTCGTGCGATGCCTCGGGGCCACCTTTGCGAAGTGCCTCAAGCACTCCACGGCCGAACGCGTCATCGATATGCGCAAAAAGCGCCTCGCCGACTCTTGCGGGCGCATCGACCATCATGATGGCGTATACCTTACCAACTCGATTCTCGACCTCCTTGGTAAGGTCGAGGCCTATCGCCTGTACATAACGGCCACCTTTTTTTGCGTTCCACCGGACCAGTTCGCTGACCCGAGCTTCGGTTTTTATCACAGAGATCCTAATAGGAGATTGACCAGCTTTCTCTTAAATAGTATACTACACCCGTAAAATGGGTGCGAATAAGGTAGAGAAGAGCAATGCTTGAGCAACTTTTCGGTTCAAAGACTCGCGTTCGGTTACTGCGTCTTTTTCTTCAGCATGAAAAAGAGGCGTATTTTGTGCGAGAATTAACTCGAAAAATCGGTGCGCAGATTAACGCTGTGCGCAATGAACTCGATAATCTTTTAGAGATGGGGATCGTTGTTGCGGGAGAGGGTGATGTCGCAGTGTCTGCACCTGCATCATCGTCAAAAGAACAGGACGGAAAGTCCTCTCGTCAGCGAAAGTATTATCGTTTGAATCAAGAATCACTTTTGTATCCCGAGCTTCGTGCGCTGTTTATGAAGGCGCAGGTGACGCTCGAAAAAGATT
This sequence comes from bacterium, assembly GCA_023246225.1. Taxonomy (GTDB): domain Bacteria; phylum Patescibacteriota; class Patescibacteriia; order SG8-24; family SG8-24; genus JAHFIV01. The sequence goes on along the minus strand of JAHFIV010000020.1, from coordinate 10,249 downwards.
TCGTGCAAAAAATTACGCAGACCGGCGGTGTCTCCTACATGACGCTTACAGGATTTTTTGTGGGCATCGAAAACGCACCGACAGATATTTTTATCGTTGGTAAGTTAAGCAAAGAGCGTGTCGCAACAATGATTAAGAATTTTGAACGCCAAATCGGTCGCGAATTGAATTACACGGTGATGACACCGCAGGAATATAAATACCGACGCGATGTTACCGATCGTTTCTTGTATAGCATTCTTGAATCAAAGAAAATTGTGGTGGTAGACACGATCACAGAGCGGATGGGGGCGGCTGTTGCGTAGAGTCAATATGAGCCCAATTTTTCTCGCACTCGCCGGAATGACCATCTATGCTGTGACCGGCGTGGTTATTGAACAGCGGTTAGAAAAATTTTCCACCGTCGCACTCGCGTTACTTTTCGTGCTACCGATGCTT
>JAHFIV010000020.1:0-9801 GCA_023246225.1 bacterium | reverse complement strand
CGAAAGGAGCTGCGCTTGCGCTGACGCTCATACTCGGTGTTGTCTATTTTTTTGCAGACTATTTCTATCTCGGTGCGTTTACTTCCGGTGGTAATGCGTTGACTATTTCAACGATCGCCATCACCGCACCGGTACTCACTGCGATTATCCGTCATTTTTGGGTTGGTGGTTGGCCAAACGGTTGGCAGATTGCAGGATATGCATTTGCGGCGTGTGCGGTGTTGTTGCTTGCGAGAGGAACCATGGTGACGCGATGATATGGTGTTATTTTTAGATATACGTAACGACCGTGCGATCATTGCGATCGTTGAAGTGGAACGTGCGCAGTGGATGAGCGTGAAAGGGGAGCGTGTCGGTTTTCGATCGTTTGATCGTGTAAAGAAAGTTTTGGGAAAGAAAAAACCAGGAGCGGTTATCGTTGCAGTTGGAGAGCCGAGCACAAAGCGAGCGTTATCTTGGAGTACGATGCGCACCGGTGTTGCGATGGCGAACGGTCTCGCTTTCGCGTGGGATATTCCCGTGGTTGCGATTGAAATTTGTGGGGATGAAACGCGGGGAGAGCTCGCAGAGATGGTGAAGAAAGCGGCAAAAAAAGCGAAAAAGAATCGTTGGATCACGACGAGCTACAACGGGGAACCGAACATCACCAAAGCGAAAAACAGCCTTTGAGATCCTTGCTCTTGACAGGGTTACTTTACTTTGCTAAAGTGACTCTATGAACTGGAAAAGTAAGAAAAATCAAAGGTTGGTAGAAGCGGTAGTCGCAATCACTTCAGAAAGTGAAGCGCGACGGTTTTTGCGCGACGTGATGACAGAAAAGGAGATCAAAGAGTTTGCGAATCGTTTAAGGGCTGCAGAGATGCTTATGGAAAAAGCATCGTATACGATCATCGAAAAAGAAACTGGTTTAAGCTCAACTACGGTTGCACGCGTGGCGAAGTGGCTGAACGGTAAAGAGGGCGGCTATCGAATCATTTTGGGAAAATTACACCATCGCAAGACCATCCAATTACGGAGAGGGTCGTCTTGATGATTTTTTAGGGACTTTGCAGAGTTTCCAATCATAAAAACAACCCCCTCCGTAATTGGAGGGGGTTGTTTTTCAACTCAAACTCGCTCCTTCGAAAGGAAAAAAGCAGATGACTGTTACTTCGATCGCATCGGTGACTCTCGTGAGATTTTCACCACATGACGGTGATCACGTACGTACTGCAGAACTCGTGGAGTGTTATCGCGAAGTATTTGCCGATACGCCGTGGCATGAATGGCTTAAGTGTCCGCAGTGCCAGCAATATTGGGGAAAAAAGGACGGGGGCGTTCTGGTGACCACTAAGTTTCGGCATTGCGGCACACCGCTGGTTGATTTTTGGTCGAGGGAGCAGGTGGTATCGGATCTGTATCAAGAGATCACACCAAGTGCATCGTGTTGGCTTGCGCTCCATGCGAGCAGTGTCGTTGGATTTTGTTTTGGGTACGCGATTTCCGTTACTGATCTTGAAAAGAAACTTGCCATACGATTCAGTCACAAGCTCGCAGAGGATGGTGGTGGCGTTGTTGCGTACCAAGATGAGGTTGGTGTGTTGGCCACGTTCAGAGGACACAAAATTGCAAAGGCGATGTTTGCAAATCGTCTTGAGGATTTTCTCGCGGACGGGTTACGTACAGGTATCGTGCGCACAAGAGAGTTTCCTGAGCCATCACAGACTTTTCTGTGGTACACAGAAAAGCTTGGCTACAAAATTCTTGCAAGATATCCTGGCGATGATGGCCGAGTGATCCTCGGTCGGGAATTCAAAGGCTTGAAGGAGCTGCTCGCTTCGTCATAAAGGAACCTCTGAGAAACTATATTCCGGAGCGGGAAAAATAGCCGGTTACCGTTTGAAGAGAGTTTTTCAGAGGTTCATAAAATAAAATCCTGCGTATTTCTACGCAGGATTTTTCTTTTCTCCGAGTATGAACGCCTCTTCGCCGATGCTATTTTGATTTCTGGCGAAAACGATCACCGCATTTTTGTTTGCACGTACTTCTTGATCACCATCCGTTCCTATAAGTTGACCTTCCGCAACCTCCTCAAAATCATCGAACATCTTTGTAAGTACGAATGCATCCGTGCGCGTGATGTAAATATCGTTCATGTGTATGGTGGACTGTGTGGTTCGCTCCCGATCGTTCGGAATGTGTCCGCGCGCTTTCAGAAAAGCGATGATGCTTTCTTTGGCTGTTTGCACTGACGCGGGATCGCCAAAATAGCCGACTTCAACGCAGATGCCGATGTTGCCGATAGTGTTCATGTAACCATCGGTCGCTCCCGGTTCGATCACGGTGAATCCGGTGGTCACGAGATCGATCGGCAAATACTCGATGATATCTTTCGCGTTTTCTTCGCAAATAATAAACGGTCGACTTTTTGGTGTGCGGCTTGCGTGCACGTCGAGCAGCGCGCCCGCTTCTTTAAGATACGGTTTGAGGAACTGCGCGCGTTCGTATTCATAACTTGCGCGTTCTTTTTTCGAGGGCCTCGCACTGTCCTGAAAAAACATTCTATTCAAATTTGTTTCGATCAAACGCTGGTTCGCTTCGATCGCACGGGGATTTCCGTACCCAATCAAAAGTTCCCCCGCCTGGATAGCGAGAGTGGGGAGGAGCGCCGCGAGCGCCTCGATGCCGGACCGTTCGTTGCCGTGTACGCCAGCGAGAACGATGCTGGTCGGTCCTTTTTCTTTTCCGGTGATTCGAAAAATATCTTCACGCATGGAAGTACTTTACCAAAGTAAAGTAGTCTTGTCAAGACGTGACCCTGTGGCACGTACAAGCTACTATACTCATAGGGACCTCTGTAAAAGTATGTTCCGAAGCTGAAAATGAGAGATTTTTCCCGCATGGTGGGAGGACACGCCACAAGCGATATGGAGTATCGCTGAGGACGTGGCATCACACCATGCGGGAAAAATAATCGTTTTCAGCCGGAAGAGACTTTTACAGAGGTCCCTATAATATGTCCTGGCTGTACGAATCTCGTCGCATCATAACACAACATAACGGAACGTTGTCGCTCAAACGGTTTTTGGGGCGATGGGAATTGCGTTCCAAAGATTTGACGCAACAATCGAGTCCGTATATGGATGCGTTGTGGCGAAAAACACTTCGCGCAGCAGCGCGATACGATGTTTCCGTACGTCGATGCTTAGTGCTTGGTGTAGGACTTGGTGGTATTTTTCAGCAAGTACGTTCATCGTATCCGCTCGCAGAGATCGTTGCGGTAGACTGGGACAGAGAACTCATAGAATTAGGAAAAACATTAGGGATCGTTCCTGTCGATGCGCGGATGCAGATCATCACAGGAGATGTCGCTGATGTTGTTCCGCGGCTCGGCGGCGTATTCGATCTCGTTATTATCGATCTTTTTACCGGAAAACATCTCGCACCAATTCTTTATGAACCATCGTTTCGAGACGTGCTGATGCAGAAAGTCACGGCTGGAGGCGTCGTGTGTCTCAATGGATATTTGGAAAAGAAAGTATTTGAAGTGTGGAAGCCGAGTGCATTGCAAACGCAGACAGTGCGGTATCAGATGAACGATATACTCATCTGTTCTTCTGTCATCCCGGACCGCGATCCGGGACCCAGTCATTTGTCTGTCATTCCGGCCTCCGAGCCGGAATCCAAAAAATAAGAAAGATCAAACAAAAATTGTTTGATCTTTTTTTACGTTTTGGATTCCGGGTCACGGCCCGGAATGACAAAAAGAGAGTGGATCCGGAATGACAGAGGAAGGAGGGCTGGAATGACCGTATTGCGATACGATTATGGTAATCGTCGAGCGAGCGCTGCGTACTTTTTCCCCCACCCAGACTGCTTGATGAGGAGTAGCATTTTTTTGCGCCGTAGCGTATTCGCGGGAGGTGCGCTCGGTGGCTTTGGCGGATCCTCATCCTCTGGGGAATCATCTTCAGGTAGATTCGGCGGCGTAGGCGGGTCTTCATGATTCGGATCGTCATCGCGCGCGTCATCGATCACGAGTTTGGCGTATTCGACCGCATCCGCGATGCTCACGAAACTTTCGTTCAGCAGACTGTCGGAGAGTTTAATGACATACACCATTTTTGCACGGATTTTTGCGTTGCACTTGCTACACGTTTTGTCGTTGAAACCGTGTTGTGTGCCGCAATGCCTGCGACCTTTGAGTGCTTTGAGCACCTCCACCTTCACACCTCGATGGGTGAAGGTGTCGAGTGAGTGGAAGTCACCGTAGATATCCATCGCCACCTCCGAGAAAGAGCCTCTCGGAGTGTACGTCTCGCGCGAGGGAAGTTCAACTCTTCTCCTTGAACGACGCCCGCTCTTTTGATAGGGTCACAGGAAGAAGAACTATGGAAGCAACCCCAACATTAAGCGACGCAGAGGGCCGACGAAGGCTTGGTGCGCGGCGATACAGGATGGTGGAGATGATTCCTGGCGGCCTGGTTTGGTCCACCCTGATCCTGGCCGTTGTTTTATCGTTGTTCGCGCCTCTCATCGCAATTTATTTTATTATCGTGTACGACCTTTTTTGGTTGTTTCGCGTCTGTTATTTCGTTTTTTTTCTTTTACTTTCGTGGATGCGATACCGGCGTGACATCGTCACTGATTGGGAAGCGCAGCTCGATGCTTTGCCGCGCGCGGTGGAGATGTATCATTTGATTTTTCTTCCAACATACAAAGAAGACATTTCGATTATTCGGCAGACGATGCGCAGTCTCGTTGCTGCGAAATATCGTTATAAGAAAGAACGGTTCATTGTTGTGCTTGCGGGTGAAGAAGGAGACAAAGAACAATTTCTTTCGAACGCTGCAGATATCGAAAGCGAATTTGCTGATACTTTTTTTCGTTTTGTCACGACCGTACATCCAAAAGGTCTGGAAGGAGAACTTCCTGGAAAGGGTTCGAACATCAATTGGGCAGGTCATCGCGCGCAAGAACTCGTGGATTCTTTGGGGATTCCATACGAGCACGTGATTGTATCCGCATTCGACATCGATACGTGCGTACATGCGCAGTACTTTGCGTGTCTCACAGTGAAATATCTCACGCATCCGAATCCGACGCGTACATCATTTCAACCGATCGCGCTATACGACAACAACATGTGGGATGCGCCAGCGCCGGTTCGTGTCGCTGCTTTCGGTACGACGTTTTGGCTCATGACCGAACTCACTCGACCAGAACGGTTGTTCACATTTTCGTCGCACAGCATGTCGCTCTGTGCACTTATTGATGTCGGATTTTGGCAGAAAGATATCGTCACTGAGGATTCGCGTATTTTTTTGCAATGTCTGGTGAAATATAATGGAGATTACACCGTCACGCCGATCTACGTTCCCGTTTCGATGGATACAGTGACTGCAGATACGTGGAAGCAGAGTTTGATCAACCTTTATAAACAGCAACGTCGCTGGGCGTGGGGCGTTGAACATTTACCGTATCTTGTAAGTCGATTTTTTCACAATAAAACATTTCCGCTAAGGAAGAAAATATTTTATATTTGGACGCTCTCCGAAGGTATGTATACGTGGGCGACCGCACCACTCATGATTTTTATCCTCGGGTATTTGCCGTTTTGGTTCGCCTCTGACTCGCTTCGTGCAAGAGTGTTGTTTCAGAACACGCCACACACGCTCGAACGACTGATGCAGCTTTCGATGCTCGGTGTTTTTGTTTCCGCGTTCGTCAGCTTTACGTTGCTGCCACCGCTCCCTCCACACAAACCTGCGCGGAGCAAATTGATCATGGTGTTGCAGTGGGCGCTCACTCCGATTACGTTCATTGTATTCGGTTCGATTCCCGCGATCGATGCGCAAACAAAATTGATGCGAGGAAAGTATCTTGGGTTTAACGTCACAGAAAAAAAGAGGAAGGTGTAAGGTATAAAGGTATAGAGGTGTAGAGGTTTAGATGTTCGGATCTTTAAACCTCTACACCTCTTAACCTCTACACCTCTTAACCTCCGTGTATGTCCCACGTCGCCATCTCCATCGTCACCTGGAACAGCATGAAGTACCTCCCAGAGGTACTCACTTCGATTGCGCGGCAGACATGGACGAACCGTACTCTGCTCATTATCGACAACGCCTCGACCGACGGTTCGATCGAATTCGTGCGAGAGCATTATCCTGATGCTGTCATTCTTCGTAACAGTAACAATTTAGGATTTGCGCGCGCACACAATCAAGGAATCGTCTACGCGAAGGCGCATCTGCAACCAGTTGATGGCGAGTTGTTCATGCTCGTGACGAATCCCGACATTGTGATGGAGCCTGACTATATCGAGGTGGTGATGGAGCAGATGATGAGGAATTCTGAGGCTGGAAGCGCTGCGGGAAAATTGTATAAATTGTATCCCGGCAATGCGGAAGAGTTTAGTGACTCTGTGCGTTCGAACATGATCGACACCACCGGACTGCGTGTATACAAATCGCGACGCATTGTGGAACGTGGTGCGGGAGAGCAGGATGATGCGCAATTTGCACGGAACGAAGAGGTGTTCGGCGTGTCCGGCGCGCTTGCGTTGTATCGTTTGCGTGCACTCGAGGATGTTGCGGAGACTTCCGGATCCTGGTCCGGGACAAGCCCTGGAGCGATGTCGGGAAGCGTTCACTATTTTGATGAAGATTTTTTTGTTTATAAGGAAGACGTCGATATTGCGTGGCGATTACAGCTGCGCGGTTGGAGCTCGTTGTTTATTCCACGCGCGGTCGCGCACCATCATCGCGCCGCGTCTGGTGCAGAAAAAGCGTCGATTGTTGACCTCATTCGTGGGCGTCGCCGCCGCTCAAAGACGGTGAACTTTTTTTCTTGTCGAAACCACCTGTTCTTACTCGCGAAGAACGACCATGCAATGAACACGCTCCTAGACATGCCAAGGATCATCTGGTATGAAGCGAGAAAGTTTCTTTATTTTTTGTTTCTCGAACCCGCGATGCTCCGAGCATATTTCGCCTTTTTTCGTCTGCTCCCCCGCATGCGCAGGAAGCGTCGGTGGAATATGCAGCGAGCAAAGGTGGGTTGGCGTGAAATGAGAAAATGGTTTGTGTAGAGCCTATGGATCTCTCAATTATTATTTTGAATTACAAATCAAGAGAGCTCGTCAAACAATGCGTGAAGACGATCGGTCTTCTTGCGCCAAAAATTTCTTACGAGATCATCGTCGTTGATAATGCGTCAAACGACGGTGTTGGCGCGATGCTCGCTGAGCGTTTTCCTGATGTGCGTTTTATTGCGTCAGAAGTGAACAGTGGGTTCGCTGCGGGAAACAATCTCGGCATCCGTGAAGCGAAAGGGCGGTACGTCGTTATCATGAACCCTGACATCACCGTCCTCTCAGGATCACTCGAAGAGATGATGGCATTTATGGATACCAACAAAGAAGTTGGTGTGATGGGTCCGAAATTGATCCATCCCGACGGTTCGCTTGATGCGTCTTGCTACCGTTTTCCTACGATGATGATTCCCGTGTATCGTCGCACGCCGCTCGGATCTCTCCCTGTGGGGCGTCGAGCGATCGCAGAGTATTTAATGGAAGATTACGATCACGAAATCACGCGCGATGTTGATTGGTTGCTCGGTGCGGTGCTCATCGTGCGTCGTGAGGCGCTCGAAAAAGTTGGACCACTCGATGAGCGTTTTTTCTTGTATTTTGAAGACACCGACTGGTGTCGCCGGTTTAGCGAGGCCGGTCACCGCGTCGTGTATCATCCGGTTGCAAAAATGGTACACTATCATGAGAGGCTTTCCGCCCAAGGTCCTTGGTTTTTGAGTATTTTGCGTCCGTCCACACGGATTCACATCGCGAGTTGCGTGAAGTATTTTTCAAAATGGAAAGACGGTAAGAAAGATGGTAAGAAGGTGAGTGCATAAGGCAGCATGTCCGAGCGTAAATCTCACAATTTTCTTGTGCCGCATCCTCTGCGACGAGCTTCGCGTGGCGCATTTTTTGTTCTCGCGATCATCGGCGGTGTTCTCGCGATAGTGGTGCTATTGCTCGCATTTGTCGGCTCACGGGTGTATGCCGACGCGCAGCACGGGCGTGCATTACTCGTGAACGCCGAGGCTGCCGCGGCGACCCTTGATTTTGACACTGCGCTCACTGATACCGAGCGAGCAGGTGCCTCTTTTGTTGTCGCGCGTCGGTATCTCAAAGTGTTGTCGGTGTTTTCTTATGCGCCTGTGCTCGGTCCGCATATCGTTGCTGCTGATCGCGCACTCTCGTCAGGAATTTCCGCAGCGTCCGCCGCGCAAGATGTCTGTACCGTTGGGCGCGATCTTCTCGTCGTTGCAAAGCAGGCCGAAGGACTGCATGGTTCACTTTTTACCGGCCTCATGGAACCATCTGCCTCACTCAAAGATGTAACGCGTGAACAAAAGCGCAGCGTTCTCGCCGCTTTTGCTGCGTCGAGTCCAAAACTTCACGACGCACTCAAAAAAATTGATGCTGCACTCGCAAGTTTCGATCAAATTCCCATCTCTGCACTCGCGATACACATACAAAAAGAACTTGCGCCAATTCGTCAGAAATTACTTGATACCCGTGGAGCGATCGCAGCGATAGAACCGATTGCGGGTGCGCTCCCCGCAGTGCTTGGTTATCCGAATGCGAAGCATTATCTTTTCTTTTTTCAAAATAATACTGAGTTACGACCTACCGGTGGATTTCTTGGTGTGTTCGGCGCGCTTACTGTGCAAGATGCAGAGATCGCCGAGATGGCGACGAGCGATGTGTACGCGATCGACGGACCAGCGGAGTCGTCAAAACGTCCTTTGCCACCTGCGCCAATTCGGAAATACATCGGCATAGACAAATGGTATTTACGAGACGCGAACTGGTCGCCTGATTTTCCGACCTCTGCCCAAACGATGCAGCAGTTTTTCCGCGAAGAATCCGCGATCGCTCTTGCAGGAAAACCGAACCCACCGATCGATGGCATTATTGCTATAACGCCAAAATTTGCCGAGGACATTCTTCGTCTCACTGGTCCAATCACCGTCGATGGCAAGACGTTTACTGCGGATAATCTCGTCGATACTCTTGAGTTCGAGGTCGAGCAAGGATTTGCGAAATCTGGCGTCCCGTTTTGGCAGCGTAAAAATATTATCGGTGATTTGGTTCATGAAATTACCAATCGTTTTTCTTCTTTCTCACTCGCTCGTCTGACTGAAGTGGTAGGAGTGGTGGCTCAAGATAGTAAAGAAAAGCAGATATTTTTGTATGCGTCTGATTCGGCGCTTCAATCAACATTTATCTCGAACGGTTGGGCAGGTGAACTGAAGCCAGTGCGTGATGACTACCTCATGTACGTTGATGCAAATCTCGCAGCGCTGAAAACCGATTCGGTGATCGACAGAGATCTGCGGTACTCAATCACTCCCGCGAGTAATGGGGAGTACGATGGAAAAGTGACGATGACGTATCACAACAAAGGAAGTTTTACTTGGAAAACCACGCGGTATCGAACGTATGCGCGTTTGTATGTGCCACCAGGTACGGTGTTCACCGGGGTTTCTGGTGCGATGAAGGACGATAAACTCAAAAATCCCGGTCGTGATCCCGGCGCGGTTGATGTGAGCGACGAGCTCGGACGACGAGTGTTCGGTGCGTTTATCGCCATCGAACCGGGCGAAACCAAATCGTTGGAGTTTCGCTTTCGCCTTTCTTCGTCGATTGCGAGTATGATTAAAAAAGGGGAATATGCGCTTGATGTGCAGAAACAAGGGGGAACAGTTGCGCCCGGATTGACGTTGGACCTCGATTTTGGTAAAAAACTCTCG
>JAHFIV010000067.1 GCA_023246225.1 bacterium | reverse complement strand
CTCTCCAAGGCCGCCGACCTCGTGGCGTTCGCGGCGCTCGCTCGCAACCTGCGCCACTCCTACGTCCGGACGGCGAAGAAGGCGCTCGGCGAGCAGGGCACCGCGACGGCGTAGTCGCACACAGCAGGCACCACACGGGTGCCGCGTTCAAACTCTAAAAGAGGCAGCCGACGCTTGTTGGCTGCCTCTTTTACGTTTCTTCATGGTCATTCCGTCTCGGAGGCCGGAATGACAAAGAAATGTTTGGATTCCGGGTCACGGCCCGGAATGACAAAATAAGGAGGCTGGAATGACAGAAGAGATGGTCCGGAATGATAGATGGTGTTACAACCGAAACAAAGTCTGTGTATTCAGAAGCGTTTGTTTTTCGACTTCCTCGACGGAGATTTCGCGAAGCTTCGCAACCATTTCACCAACATATTTTACGTACGCGGGTTCGTTGCGTTTGCCGCGCATCGGCACCGGTGCAAGGTACGGCGCATCGGTTTCGATCAGCATTTTTTCGAGCGGCACTTTTTTCACCACGTCTTGTAGCGTTTCAACCGCTGCGGCGATGTCTGCCGCCTTCGGTTTGTACGTGATCACGCCGGTAAATGAAATATAAAAACCGAGTTGCAAATATCGTTCTGCTTCTGGCCACGTACCAGTAAAGCAATGAATGTTGCCACGGATTTTTTTCCCTGCCGCGAAGTATTCTTCAAGAATCGTTGCGAGGTCATCGTGCGCGTCGCGGCAATGAATCATGATCGGCAGATCGACTTCGTGCGCAAGATCGAGTTGCGCGCGGAACGCTTCTTTTTGACGTGCGCGCACTTCTTCGTGCGGAACATGTTCCGGGAGTCGGTAATAGTCGAGCCCGCATTCGCCGATCGCGACCACTTTGGGGGAGCGCTTCACGAGCGCGCGATATGCCGCGGCGTCGAACGTTTCATGCACGCTTGTGTAGCTGATCTCCTCTTCGTCGATGTGTTGTTCGAAAAGATGCGACGGATGCAAGCCGACCACCGCCCAGATCCCTTCGTGTTTTTCCGCGTACTCAACCGCGCGCACACTCGTGGAGTACTGCGAACCGACCGCAAGCATCGCGGTTCCTTCTTCAAACGCACGCGCGATCACTTGCTCGGCGTCATCTTTGTATGCGTTAAAGTTGATGTGGCTGTGCGCATCTATGCGACGGAACATGTTCAGAAAAAATTACCTCGGTATTTTTGTAAGAATGCGTAACGCGTTCTCTGTCGTGATTCGTTCAAGTGTTTCGACAGCGACTCCGCGTACTCCCGCAACCGCCGCAGCGACAGATGCACAGTACGCCGGTTCATTGCGGCGGATGCTCCATGCGACCGGCGTGAGGTACGGACAATCACTTTCGACCACTATACGAGAGTCGGGAGATTTTTTTAATACCTCGGTTTGATACGCGCCGTGTGTCATGAGGCCGGTGAATGAGATTGCGAAATCGAGATCATAATATCGCCGCGCTTCGCGCGCATCACCAGAGAAACAATGGACGATCCCGCGCGAATCAAATCCGCGCGTGGTTTTGTCCCACGTTTCGAGCATGGCGAGCATCTCTTCGTGCGCTTCACGGCAGTGGAGGAGGAGCGGGAGTCGCGTTTCGCGAGAAAGATCCAAAAATTTTCCGAACACGCGCATCTGATTTTCTTTTTGGAGTCGTGCTTCGGCACGTTGCGGATCGTTTCTTTGATGTTCAGGGATGGTATGAAAATCAAGACCGGTTTCACCGATCGCAACCACTTTTGGATGTGCGGCGAGCGCATGAAATTTTTCTAATGCGAGCAAGGTGTCATCGGTGCTTTGTGCGTTCGTCACCTTCAGCGGATGAAGACCGATCGCTGCGTACACACCTTCGCCGTACCGTTCAGCGATCTCTATCGCTCGTTTCGACGACGCGTAGTCATCACCGATCGTCACCATCCACACACCTTCTCTGATCGCATGCTGCACGACGATGTCAAGATCTTTTTCATAGATCTCTGCGTCGAGATGCGCATGGGTGTCGATCAAGCGAGGTTTCATAGAAAAGGTCTACAGCATCGATTGCACTGCGCGTACGGCAGTCGGAAGAAGCGGTGCAAGAATTTTTCCGATATCACTTAGCGCGTGCGCAACTTGCGAGCTGCGGAGAAGGGCGTCGGACGCCGCGGTGATAGGAAATCGCGCAGCAAAGTACACGGCAATTCCGAGCGTGAATGTTCCTTCTACCAGACCGAGCACCCCACCGAGTAACCGATCAAACGTCCCGAGAAACGGAATCACCGAAATAAATTTAAAACTTTTTTCGAGCAGCCAGAACACCAAACCAACGAGACGTGTGGTGATGATGAACAGCAGCACGAACGCGACGATTTTCGCGAGGTTTTCGTTGTGTCCGACGTAACCGACCAGTAGTTTTGCAAACGGTGTGTAGAATGCGCCACCAACGACCGCTCCTGCAGCGAGACCGACGAACGATCCGATCATGTGGATCAGTCCAAACCAAAATCCAGCGAGTACGAATCCACCGACAAGAACGAGAAGGCTTACGTCGACGATGTTCATGTGAAGAGGTCTAAAGGTTAAAAGGTATAGAGGTTTTAAAGGGGTAAAGGTTAAAAGATTTGGATCTCTAAACCTTTAAACTTTTTGACCTTTTAACCTTTACACCTTTTCTAAGATAATCTAGGAAAAAGTATAGCACCTTTTGTGACCGTCGTCCCCGGCATAAGTTTTCCCCATCCGGTAGCGTTCGGTAGCGTAAGAGTTTCTGGTGCCACAGAAAGTTGCGCAAGCATCGTCTCGGCAGCGGTCGGTATCACGGGGAGCAACGCGATCGCAATATGGCGAAGCGCTTCGGCAATTTGATACATAAACGGTGACACATCGATCCCCTCTTTTGCTTTTTTGAACGGCGCTTCGGTGTCGATCGCTTGGTTCACCGAAGTGACGTATCGTTCGAGTACGCGCGTCGCTTCATCAAAGCGGTACGCAGCAAGCGCAGCTCCGTAGTCTTTCCAGAACGTGGGTGTGTCGAAACGATCCGGCTGCACCGCAGGCGTTTTTCCTTCGCAATATTTTTCAACCATCGCTCCTGTGCGTGCAGCGAGGTTGCCGATACCGTTCACGAGTTTCGCAGTGTACGTTTCTTCAAATATTTTTTTGGAATAGTCACCGTCCTCATACGACGGGAGTCCGCCGATAAGGAAATAGCGCACTGCATCGGTGCCGTACTGTGTAACGAGATCGTACGGATTGATCACGTTCCCTGTGGACTTCGACATTTTTTGACCATCGGCGGTGATGAAACCATGGATAAAAATTTGCGCTGAATGGGCGACTCCCGCGGACATGAGCATCGCCTGCCACATCGCCGACTGCTGACGGAGGTTGTCTTTGCCTGCGGTTTGTACGCCAGGCCAGAACGCATCGAACCGTGCGGTGTCATTCGGCCAACCGATCGTCGAAATATAATTGACGAGCGCATCGAACCACACGTACATCACGTGTTCGTCATCACCTGGCACCGCGATCCCCCACGGCATTTTTTCTTTCAGTCGCGAGATGCTGAAATCCTGAAGGCCACCACGCACGAACGAGTCGATTTCATGGAGACGTGTTTCTGGCATCACAAAATCAGGCCGTTCTTTGTACAGTGCGAGCAATTTTTCTGCATACTTCGACCAACGAAAAAAATAATTTTCTTCATCGCGCAGTTCGACTTCAAGTTTTGGATGTATCGGACAGCGGCCGTGGTCGAGTTCAGAGTCGGTTTTTACGAGCTCGCATCCGACGCAGTATTTTGATTGATAGCGTGCTTTGTAAACGTCGCCGTTCGCAGCGCAGCGATTCCAGAATTCTTGCGCGGCTGCAACGTGATGCGGATCGGTAGTGCGGATGAAATGCGTGTAGGAAAGATGCAGCGCCTCTTTTAAACCATGGAATTTTTCTGCGTACAGATCGCAGTACGCTTTCGGATCCATTCCTGCCTCCACCGCATTTTTATAAATTTTTTGTCCATGCTCATCGGTGCCGGTGTTGAACACCACGTTTTCACCGTGGAGGCGGTGCCACCGCGCGAGCACGTCCGCTTGAATAATTTCAAGCGCGAATCCGATGTGTGGATCGGCGTTTACATACGGTAGCGTGGTGGTGATGTAGTAGTTTTTTTGCGACATAGTTTTTCAGA
>JAHFIV010000019.1 GCA_023246225.1 bacterium | reverse complement strand
CCACGGATCACTGCAGCGAGATCGTACTGTGGAGTTGCGGATACACTCGCGCAGGAACCAACGTAGAGTCCCGCCTCTTCCGCCGAAGCCATCTCTGCGTTTGCAAGTTTGATCACGACTCTCGTGTGATTCCCATCAACTTTTGTGAATGTGGCAGTGCCAGATTCATTCTCTCCACCTTTTGGTCGCATAGAAACGACAATGGTGTTTGTTGTGACTACTGGCGCAGCGCCAGTCGGTGCGACTGCGTCGGGCACGTTTGCTGGAGCTGCAACTGCGTTGTTTGTCGGCGTTGTGGTAGATGTAGCGTTAGATTTTTGGAGAGGATTGGTACAGCCCGCACCAACGAGTACGACACTGAGAATCGTCGCAAGAAAAATACGATTGCGCATAAGGTAAAGAGATTACATTTTACGGGATGTAGCTTAGCATATTCACCCCCATTTCTGTCATTTTTACCTCCTCTCTTTGTCATTCCGGGCCGTGACCCGGAATCCAGAAAAACAAAAAAGGCCAGACGAGAAATCGTTTGGTCTTTTTTTACGTTTCTGGATTCCGGCTCGGAGGCCGGAATGACAACGGTGGGGGGTCCGGAATGACAAAGAAAATCACCTTGACAGAGAGCGAAAAATACGGTATGGCTACGGTACGGATAGCGTTTATTTCCCACCCATAAGGAGGCGACGATGACCAGTAGAGACATCTGGGGGACTGCAGAGCTGTGGCACGAAAAGTTTTCACGGTTTGCTGAGGATCTGTATCCCGGTCGCTACACACGCGCGAAGTGCGTCGAGCTCGCGGAGCAGGCAGAAGAGGTCCGCCGGCTCGCCGAAGAGAAGCGCTCGATGATCCTCGCGCACAACTACCAGCTCCCGGAGTTGCAGGAGATCGGTCACTTCGTCGGCGATTCGCTCGGACTCGCGTTCAAAGCGCGAGACGCCGGCGCGACGCGTATCGATTTCTCGAGCGTGCATTTCATGGGTGCGACTGCGAAGTTGATCGTCGGCGATGCGACGCGCGTGTTCGTGCAGGGCGATCCCGCCGTGCACAGCTGCTCGCTCGTCCGCGGCACCGACCACGGGTGGATTCAGCGTTGGAAGACGAAGAACCCCACCGGCGTGCTCGTCACCTACGTGAACAGCGACGTGCTCACCAAATCGATCTCCGACTACATCGCAACATCCGGAAACACCGCGCAGGTGATCGTCCGCGCAGCGCAGGATCATCCTGATGCGCAGATCCTCGTCTTGCCCGACAAGTTTCTGGGGTACGTGATGAAGCAGCAGGCGATCGAAGCGGCGGCGAAGCAGGGGATCACGATCGACCCCGATCGCATCGAGGTGTACTCGAATCCGTTCGCAGGATACAACGCGTGTTGCTACGTCCACGAGAAGATCGGTCCCGACGCTCCCGAGCGCGCGCTCGACGAGCACGAGGACGCCGAGCTGTTGCTCCATCCGGAGTGCGGTTGCGCGTCTTCTTGTCTCGTGAAGCTTGCGCAGGGAAAACTGCCGAAAGATCGCGTCTACTACCGTTCGACCGAAGGGATGCTCCAGCGCGCGCGCGAAAGCTCAGCGAAGATGTTCATCGTCGGTACCGAGATCGGGATGGTGTATCGGTTGCGCAAGTTGCTGCCGGACAAGAAGTTCATTCCGATTTCGAGCGACGCGGTGTGCGACTTCATGAAACAGAACACGCTCGAAAAGTTGCTCGCATCTTTGCGTGACGACAAGTACGAGATCGTGTTTGACGATGCTGCGGACGCGCAGGCCGAAGTGCTACGAGGCGACAAGATCTGGATGAACCGCACGCTCGCCACGCAGGCGAAGCTCGCGATCGACCGCATGCTCGCGATCACGTGACCGCGATGAGAAAAAAGAACACGCACTGTTCGTTTTGCGGTGAAGCGTTCATGCCGGGTACTTTCCCCAAGCAGTGCGAACGTTGCAAGGAGACGACTTGGCTGAACCCAACCCCTGTGGTGGTCGTGCTTGTGCCGATCAGCACCGGCCTGCTCGGTATCGTTCGCGCGACCCATCCTGTCGGGGAGCTCGCCTTTCCTGGCGGGTACGTCGATATGGGTGAGTCGTTTCGAGCCGCGGGGAGTCGGGAGCTCCGGGAAGAGACTTCTCTCACCATCCCTCCGGAGCAGTTCGATGTCGTGCGTGAGCAGACGTCGAGTCACGCGCTCCATGTGATCGTGTTCGTGCGTTATCGCTTCGGCAGGTACGCCGAAAGCTTGGATGATCTGTCGGAGTTCATTCCGAACCCCGAGGTACGCGAGCGTGTCGTTCTCTACGGGAACGAAGATCTCGCGTTTGGGAGTCACACAAGCGCGCTTCGCGATTACTTCGCTGGGACGCTGAAGCTGTAGTTCTGATCGCCCCGCAGTACTGCGGGGCGATTTTTTATGTTGTCATTCCGGACCGGGATTCGGAACCCAGTCATTTTATTGTCATTCCGACCCACTTCTTGTCATTCCGGCCTCGAGCCGGAATCCACTTAACAAAATAATCAAACAGATTTTGTTCGGTCTTTTTTACGTTCTGGATTCCGGGTCACGGCCCGGAATGACAAAGAAAGGTGGGTCGGAATGACAGAGGATGGCTCGGGATGTCAAGAAGAGATAGTCCGGAGTGATGATGTGATTGAATAACAAGAGGGACACCTTGACAACTGGCCTCATTTTTGCGAGGGTGTGTGCAACCTCCCCTCTACCACTCCTGGTGGAGACAGGTGCACATCCGACAACCAACCACCGAAAGGCACGACCATGTACCAAGACAGAACCCCCCGACCCGCAACGCGTCCGCGCGGAATCACCCAGATGTCGACGAACGGCCTCGGCTGCGAGATCCACATGCCCAAGGCGACCCAGTCGCGCTTCGGTGAACGCGGCGAGGAGCTCACGTCTCGCCTCGCTTCCTACGCGCTGCAGGAGGTGTACCGCGTCGACGACTTCCCCGGATGTCCGCGCGGATGGCTCCGCGACGATCCGGCGACAGGAAGGGCGACGTTCTTCGTCGAGGCGAAGGTCGGCCACATGGCGTGGCTCAACTTCAGCCGGTCAGCATCGCATACGCACCACGTCGCCGCGATCATCTCGGCGCAGGGGATCAACGCGATCACCGGCCGGCCGATGGTGGAGCCGGTGCGTCTCGAGCAGTACCAGACGCACTGCCCGGTCCACCTCATCGCCTTCGTCGGCACGAACAAGCACTGCAACGAGTGCGGGTTCGAGTGGCCCGACCAGAACTACATCGCGACCACCACGGTCGGCGGGAGCGGGTTCTGGCGCGACGGGTTCCGTGCGAAGGACGGCAAGACGCGCGAGTTCGTGTTCACCGAGAACGTCGAGCGTGGCGTCGCAGCGAACGTGATCGGCGACGATCGCGGGTTCGCGATCGCCACGCGCCTGTTCCTCTCGAAGGAGCCAAAGCCGCAGCCGGTGTACCGAGGCGGCGGACTCGAGTCGCTCGAGTCGATGGACGGCGGTGGCAAGATTCGCACGCTCAGTGCGACGAGGAGCGCAGCCCCCGAGATCGCCGCCGGCGCCGTGGTCAACCAGACCGTCGGACGCGACAGCTTGCGCCTCGATGCCTGGCAAACCGACCCGACCGCGACGTTCGTGATCTACTACGTGTACGGCGACGTGCTCGACGAGATCCTCGCGTCCGGCGGCGCGACGAGCGGCGGTAGTCGAAGCGGCGGCGAGGGCTTCCTCGGCGGCGTCAAGGTCGGCACACCGTAACAACGATCAGTACGCTCGGCCCTGCACCAGAACGGTGCGGGGCTTTTTATTTCCTTACTTTTTCATTCCAGCCCCTCTCTCTGTCATTCCGGGCCGTGACCCGGAATCCAGAACGTAAAAAAAGATCAAACGTAAATTGTTTGGTTTTTGTATTTTCTGGATTCCGGCTCGGAGGCCGGAATGACAAAAAATGTGGCCCGGAATGACATATAGAAGGAAGGCCGGAATGACAAAAAGAGAGAGGCCGGAATGACAGAAGAGGGGTCGGAATGACAAAGTTTTTAGTACTGCAATGTTTCGCCGTCGATTTCGATGTGCGATACATCGACAAACACATCGATGTGGTAATGCGTTTTTTTTGGAATGAATCCCGGCTTTTTATATACGCCATGTTTTTCGCCGAGAGAGAGGTGGAGTCCTTTCTGTCGTTCAAATGCGGTGATGTCACTCACGATCCGATTTTTTCCCATTGCCGAATTTAAACCGACACCAAATTCACGAACGAGCACCGCTTCTTCTGTCGCGATTTGATCGAGCACCGCTTGAAATTCCTCTGGCCCTTCGTGTGACACAAGAATGCCGCGCTCGATTTTTATTTTGAATGGTGTATACATTTTCGCGCAGTGATCGATTCCTGCGAATGCAAACAACATCGCCTCACCGTTCACGCGCGAAAAATCTCGCGGTTCGCTGAACACTTCGCCGATCGGAAAAGTGCCGCCGACATTTTTCATGCCGGTGTAGTCACCGATGTTCAGTTTCGTCGGCTCCATCCCACCTTCGTAGGTGAGCGCGGTTCCTGCGCAGCGCACGACGATCGTTTCTGCGCGATCGATTTTTTCCTTGAGAGACTTGGCAACATCACTATAAAAGGAAGGATCATACGCAAGCGCATCGATGTACGTCGCCATTTGCGTTTCGTCGGTGATGCGTTCGAGATGCACGTGCTCGATCACTGCGAGACTGCGCTGGAACAGTTCGATGCGAATGCGGAACTCACTCAGTCGAAAGTTTGAAGACTGTACCATCACCACGAGATCGCGCGGGTGAAGATTGGCGATTAGTGCAACGATCGCTTCAGAAGTTGACGCATCAAAATCAATGAACGTCGCATGGGGGAGTGCCGATCGATACGCATCGGTCACTGTACGCGCGAGTGCCGATCGAGTATCAAAAACAACGAGCGCGTGCCGCTCATCATCATGTTTGATTGCATGGCGAACGATGTCACTTACATTTTTTGCTGCCCTCTCTTGAAGAGTATTCATGCATCGCATCGTAACAGGAATGAGGTATTTATACACAAGCTTCTTGTGGGGGGTCCAAAAAAATGCTATACTGTGTATACGTCCCTCATAGTGAGGTAAAAGGTCGGTGAATAGGCGAGACATAAAGATACGCATACGCACTCTTTTTCTTGCATACAATTGGATATTCGTAATATCCGGCGAAAGCCAACATTTTTTGTTGAGCTTTTTTAATTTTAAACGTTTTTTATGAGCGATATGAGTAATGATTCTAAAAACGATGCAGAGATGTCCGGTGTAGCTCCGCACCACCATGTCCCGCCATGCATGTCATGGTCGTTACTGTTGAGTCTCTTTGTGTTCGTCGTTCTTCCAGCGACTATTTTGGCCGCTGAAGGAACAGGCGGCACCCCTCCACCACTTCCTCCTCCGCCACCGTCGGGCGGCGGTCAGATGGGTCCTCCTCCAGGAGGAATGGGCGGTGGTCAGATGGCTCCTCCACCAGGCGGTATGCCAAGTGGAGATATGGGTGGTGGCCAACAGGGTCAAATGGGTATGCCACCAGGCGGTATGCCGGGCCAAAATGGTATGCCAGGACAACAGGGCATGATGGGTCAACAGGGTCAGCAGGGCATGATGGGTCAGAACGGTCAAATGGGTATGCCACCAGGCGGTATGCCGGGCCAAAATGGTATGCCAGGACAACAGGGCATGAAGGATCAAAAAGGCAACATGATGCCATCAGCAGGGATGGATCAGAAACAAGGAATGCCGATGCAGCCGGGCATGGCAGGTCAGCAGATGCAGCCACAGATGGGCGGCGCTGATCAGCAGGGGCAAATGGATGCACAGCAAAAAGCGCAGCAGGCGATGATGCTGAAGGGCATGCAACAGGGCATGGCCAGTTTCGGCAGTCAGCTCACTCGCATCAAAGCACGCATTGCGACGCTCGAAAAGAAAGGTGTTAAGGCTCCATCGGATCTTACCGAGGCGCTCGCAAAAGCCGATGATCTTATTTCTAAGGTCAAAGCTGCACAGTCCTACGATGAGGTCGATGCTCTCGATGTCCCTGGCACCATGCAGGACGTCGGCGACGCACTTCGAGAACAACTTCCGAATCTTGAGCGTCTCGCGAATCTCACCAAGATTTACACAACCATCGAAGGTCAGATCAAAACACTTGACCGGCAGCTTGCTGCAGATAAAGCGCTTGCCAAACGTTCGAAGATCGACCTCTCTGATGTCGTTGCTGCATTTGAGACCGATCTTACAAAGTTGAAAGCAGCATACGCCGCCGATAAAGCGAAGATTGCTGTCGGTGATGTGGAAGAAGGGTTCGATCTTCTCCAGCAAGATGTGTTCGATGCGATGGATTCGGTCGGTGAGCATCACGCTGTCATTCAACAAATGAGCCGTCTTTCTGCGACGATCTCTCAAGCTGATCGCGATCTTAAGCAAAAGCAGAAGCAGCTCGATGGTTTGAAGCGTAAAAAGCTCAACACTGCCGCTGCACAGGCCATACTCGATACAGCGAAGGGGAAACTGGCCGATCTTAAGGCAGCGGCGAGCGCGAAGCCTGCGGATCCAGACGTGATGACCGGAATCCTCCAAGATTTGCAGGACATCGGTGATCAATTTAATGCTGAGGTGAACGGTTTGAACGGCATACAGACCACCTCGGCCATTGACGCGGGTCTCCAGATTCCCGGCTTTACCCTTCCTGACTTCAGCTCACTCGGAGGGAGCACAGGAACCGCCGCTCGCTAGAGTCACTCACAATAAAAACCGGTCCGATGTTACGTCGGACCGGTTTTTATAATAGTTTGATTATCGCATCGTAGAAATATATACTTTTTATATATAAGTTCTGCAGTTGTAGATGGTATGCAAGGTGAACCAGGAACATCGCGGGAGGCGGGTCAAGAAAATTTTTTATTACGCGAAAAATGTAACAACCCAGAGTTTTTGCCGAGCGTTGTTGAATTGCAAAAAGTTTTTCCAGCGATCGTTCCTGACGGCGTGTATTCGGATGAAGAAGACCGTCGATGGAAGGAATTTATTCGTGATGAGTCATTTCCCAAAAGAGAAGTTTTGACTCGCGAGTTTATTCAAGCACTGGGTGATTATCTTGGCGAGCGCATGCAGAAGATCGCGCAAGAGAAAGCGGGCGCAGTGTCGATCCTGGAATTAGGCGCAGGCGACGGTCGTTTACATTATTTTTTACAAAAATATTTAGAAGATACGTTAGGATCAGTGCCAAATTTTCACGCCGTAGATACGAAACAATGGGAAAAAGATCCGCAATATAAACAAGTCGCTCGTTCTTTTTTTCCTGTGGAAGAGAAAGACAACATGAAAGCTCTGGAAGAGTTCAAACCGGATATCGTTGTTGTTTCATGGATGCCGCCAAGGACGGATTTTACAAAAGAAATTCGTCAGTATAGTTCCGTGCAGGAGTATATTCTCATAGGTCACGCCTACGAAGATGTCTGCGGGTTAGCGTGGGAAACATATGGTCAAGATTCTTGGGAAAGGCACGAGGGAGAAATGCCGTTATTTCAAAAAGAAGGTTTTAGTTTGGTGGAACTTCCCGGGGTAAGCAAGAATCAGATTTATCATTTATCCAATGATTCCTTTATGAGGGTCGCGCACCCGTCACAAACCATTTCTTTTCGGCGCGACTAATTTCATTATTGAAGTAGATTTTATAAACAGCTTTTGTTACGGTCACCGCACGAAACAAGGAGCACTACCATGCAACAGTTCCTCGTAGGCTACGGCAGTTTGATCAATCCGCGTGAGCGCGAAAAAATTGGACTCACTCGAGACGTTGACCTCGTACGCGTGCACGACTACGCACGAAAATGGAACGTGCAAGCGATCAATCAAAAAACCTATCTCGGCGTCGTTCCTTTTTCATCGGGCGTGATGAATGCGGTGCTGATTCCCGTGAACGATGATCAGCTGCATCAACTCGATGATCGAGAGCGCGCGTACGATAGGTTAGAAGTGAAAGACGTGGTGCGTGCGGTGAACGAGTCCGTTGATCACGATCCATGCACGAAGATTTGGATCTATGTGCCGAAGGTGGAGTGGAGATCGGAGATACCGACACCACGATGTGCGGTGAAGCGTCGGTACGTCGATACGGTGATGGAAGGGTGTCTGTACTACGGCGATCAGTTCGCGGCAGAGTTTATCGCGACGACGACGCTGTGGGAGCAGTACTGGTTTGAAAACCGTACCGCTCCTCACGCGCTCCGCGAAAAAATCGATCTCCTGGTGGGGCGGTTCTACCCGACCGCGACGCAGGTGCTCACGCAACTCCCTTCTTCACCACGCTCGGCGGACTGAACACGGCGACTACCTTGTTCGTCGCTGCTCGTATCTGCGCAGGCTCTCGGCCTGCGTTTTTGATGTACATGTCAAGCCACGCAAGCGCTGCGGGCCCATGACCACCTTCGTCTAGCTCGACATGTTTCTCGAGAAAACGACGGAATTTCGCGAATTGTGGTTCTTTCGAGAACGTCGCGAGTACACGCGCGTAGAGACGCGGCGCGAGATCTTCATTTGCTGGCATCAAGATGAACAGGGCGAGCGGGTCCTGGCAGCAGCGCCGCACATTTTCCACGTATCGTCTCGACCCAGCACTCCAAAGCGAACTCAGTTCGATCGCCTTCGAGAATCCAAACTTGCTTTCGTCAGAAATGAACGAGGCTACTTCGGTGATGTCGCCGCCCGCGAACGCATACGCCTCGAGTGCGTCCCAGAAGTGTGCGTGATACTCACCAGGGCGTTCGAAAATATTGTTCGTGACGAGCTCGCCTCTCACGACGTCGATGATCGTCGAGAGCGAAACTCCCAGATGCCCCTTGACTGGGGGAAGCGTCGTGAGTGTTGCGAAGATCGCCGCCGCATACGACGGCACCACGAATCGACCGAACACATACGACCCTCGCAGGTTCGTGCGCATGAACCGCAGCGCTCGCTCCGGATCGTCGAGTCCGTCCAGTGACGGACTTTGTGCGCTGCGAGCGATCGCTTCTTGCAGCGTCTCTGCCTCGGGAATCTGCAGAATCTCCGCGAGCGTCTTTTTTGTTGTCATGGTCATCCTCCTTCGTATCTGCACTACGCAGACCGACATCGTTGCATAAACATTTTTTGCTGGCAACTTGGCTTCGGTGCCTGGCACAAAAGGGACAGGCAGACACGGCTTGGCTGTCCCTTTTGTGCCAGGCACCGGTTTTTATGTTGATGTTATGTTGTTGCGTACGCGAGCGCACCAACGGATATCTTTACTTCGTCGGTCCTTCCTTCCAGCTCGAAATGTTTTTCGATGAAGTCGATCACTTCTTGTGGATCGATCGTGCTGCTGAACACGATGTTCGGGCCGTGCTTATCAAGCATCACCGCAAGAAGATTTCCAAAGCGCATGAGACCTGTCGAGGTATTTTTTCCGCACTCATGTGATCCGCACTCGAATTCGCGCTGACTTCGTACTGGAACGGATGACTCCGGTTTTTTTGGGCAGTGGAAATGCACGATACAATCCATCCCGGGATGTTCTTTGAAAATGATCCGTTGACTTTGCCCACCGACCGACGGTTTTGACCCGTAGGCGATCACTTCATTATCATTTTCTGCGATTATTTTTACGAGACCGATTTTTCCTAATTTGTTGAAATCGGTTTTTCGACGCGAAGTAAGAACTGTGCGATCGTTTACTTTTACCGCGAAATGTCCGACCGTTGCATTCAAAAATGGTTTGTATGCACCGCGATCGATGCAATGATTAACGATCTCTCGCAGCACTTGCGGCACGAGTGGAGACGACCACGCGACCGGTTCGCCAGGAACGATTGTGGCGCGAGTGAACGTGAGCTTCGAGCGAAGTGCGCTCATTTCAGCGAGACCACGAAGTGCGTCGTCGCGATCGGTTGTTTCGTGATAGCGCGATTGTTCCGGTGTGATCACCATATTCAGACGCGTAGTGAGATCGTTTGCGAGCACTAAGTTACACGAAGCGGTTTTCACGAGGTTTAATCCCGCAAGATATTGCTCATCGGCGGTGGCGCCGGTCGTTGTTTTGAAACCGACAAGAAAAATATCTTTTCGAAGGTGGCGGATTTTACGAATGATTTTTTCGTCGGGAATCAGTTGTAGCGTTTGGTGTTCAGAAGAAGAAAGTCGTGACTCAAAAGTTCGATCGGGAACAAAATCGCAGATCGCTGCGGCGAGTACGATCATGCTCGTGTCACGGAGAGTGATTAGGTGATCGATCAATTTTTCGAGATCATCGTTGGTTGCTAAATCTTTCACGCCAGCGGCACGGAGTAACATTTGTTCTGATGCAGAACGTTCAGCGCCGCCTAGTGCCATACGCGTGAGGAGAAGATGCGTTTCTTTCGATGGCGTCGTTTCTTCGAAGGCGCTAGCGAGTAGGGGAGCGAGCTGTCTACCGACTGCGCCGAACGCAGGCGCTGCGAGAGAAAAATGTGGCGCGACGGTGACGAACGTTCCGCCGGAGATAACGTATGCTTTTTTCATAAAATGGAGATGATGAATTACATTTTGAGTGTATCGTCTGGAACGTACCGTCCTACAGACTTGTTTATCATCATCCATTGACACTTTGACAAAAATGGATGATCCTAAGCGTATATGGCAGATATCAATTCCCTTCTTACATCGTTTGGACTCACGAAAACCGAAGCGACAATATATCGATCTGGATTATTACAGTCCGCTTCTTCTGCGACGTCTCTTTCGCGTCGCGCGGGCATTAAACGACCGACGACGTATCACGCGCTTGAGACGTTGATGCAAAAAGGGCTCGCAACAAAAAAAGGTTCTGGCGCGCGATTAGTGTTCAGCATGACTTCGCCGAACGCGTTGAAATCGCTCGTCGATCGAGAGATCGATCGGCTCGAACGTCAAAAATCTGTTGTCGATCAGTTGTTGCCTTTGCTCACCAAACGCATGCCGAACACCGCGATAGATGTCGCGCATTACGAAGGTCTTGTAGGAGTGAAAGCAGTGGTAGAAGAAGCGTTGTATTGTCGTTCGGGAAAATGGGACATCATCGCACCGAAAGAAAATTTTTTCGCTTCGTTCGACCGTGCGTATGCAAAGTATTTTTTAGAAACGCGTGCACGGAGAGGTGTGATGGCGAGATCGCTTTGGGAAAAAGGTTTGCCGCGACACGTTCTCTCGGAGGAAGAGATTCGTCAACGTAATCCCCGTTGGCTTCCTGAATCAGCACAGCACGCGTTCAAGTCATTGATCATTTTGTTCGATGATAAAGTCGCGATCATCTCTTCGTACGATGCTCTTACTGCAATTCTGATTCGTTCCGAAGAAATTCATGGCACGTTCGAAGTGCTGTTCGAACTCCTTTGGAACGGCGCAAAACCGTATCGTCCATCTTGAAATGGATCAGGATGGAGATGTTTTGATTTTTTTCGACAAACAAAAAGCGCACCCGGACAGCGAGAGCGAGTGTGCTCTTTGCCGCGCGGATGCGCGAAGTTTCTACAGGTGCTCGCCGCCGATGACGATGCTGAGCGAGGCGTCTGTTCGCCAGTCGAACGGATCCTCGCGATCGTGGAGTGCCACGACGAGCTCGATGCCGCCGCTGAACTTGACGGTGACGGAGCCTCCGTGGATGCAGATGTCTTCGAAGCATGCCCCACGCAGCCGATCGCGTTGCTGCGCGACGTACTCGACGAGACGTTGCTCCCCATCCCTGGCAGCTTGCTCCTCGATTTGTCGCTGAGTATCCCTCTCTGCCTGCTCGCGGAGTTTCGTCGCCTCCTTCTGGACGCGACACTTCTCGTCACAATCCACGGCGTACTGGGCTTGTGCTGCGGGGTTGAGGAGCTCCAGCACAACGACGGTTTGCTCCACGTCGTGCCAGCCGCCGCCATGGATCTTCTTCCGCTGCCGGCTGATCATGCGCGGGGCGTGGAAGGCGATCCGGCGTGGGCGATTCTCGTCCGTCATCTGGACGAAGACGCCATGAGTGTTCACGCTTGCGACGATGTTCTCGCCGTTGCAGAGCGCCAGCACATAGCCGATGATCTTCGCTTCTGTGATGGAGATGGGCAAGTGTGCGGCCTCTTTGGCCATGCGGCCTCCACACAGCCGCCACCCGCCCGTATTTACGAGCGAAAGAGCTTCCTCGAGTGTGATCTTGTTGGCCACGGTGGCCTCCTTGGGGTTTGGGTTGTCAGGAATCAGTTGTGCAGGGCACGTACGTTTTGTAGGCTTACATTAGTATAAAAGAGCTATTTTGTCAAGATGTCATGACAAGATTTTTGCTTATTTGTATCTATTCATATTCTCAATACGTTATTTTTTGATCTGGCCTGCCACCACGTAAAAAGCCTCCGCTTTCGCGCAGGCTTTTTACGTGTGAGTTTTACATCCAGTTTTTGCTGAGCCTTGGCCCGCTGAGCGGGCCTTTTGAATATTGTAGCGACGCTTAGCGTCGTCTTCTTTTTGTGCGTCCTGGCCCGCTGAGCGGGCCCTTAATGTAGCGACGCTGAGCGTCGCTTTCCTTTCTTGAAACCCCGCTTAGCGGGGTGGTAGTCCCAGGGGGAATCGAACCCCCATTTACTCCGTGAAAGGGAGTTGTCCTAACCGTTAGACGATGGGACCATGAATCCTTATTAAGGAGAATATAGAAAAAAACTGCTCTTTCGTCAAGCCACGTCGCTCGCGAGCGACGTGGCAAGCGCATAGGCTTGACGAAATGCATCTCTTTCTGTATTGTGACCCCTCGCACGCGTTGTGCGATTACAAGAGGAGGAGATCATGGGAGTGAAATCTTACCGTCGAGGCCTCGTGGCGCTCTCGGCAGATCCGGTGACCTACGGGCATCGCGATCTCATCAGGGGCGCTGCCGAGAAGTGCAATGAGGTGATCGTCCTCGTCGCGAACAACGAGCGCAAGAAGGGTGGCTATTGCTTCACTCTCAAGGAGCGAACCTCGATGGTCGAGAGAGCGATCCGCGAGGCTGGCATCGGCAACGCCCGCATCGTTGGGTCGAGCGGACTGCTCATCGATACGTACATGCGCGAGAACTGCGATCGGCTGTTCCGCGGCATCCGTAACGACAAGGACCTCGACTACGAGCGAGAGCAAGAGCAGCTGAACTGCGTGCTTCATCCCGCGCTCAAGGGCCACGTCGAGTATCTCGAGGCGGCGGAAAATCTCCGGCTGGTATCGTCGACCATGGTGAAGGCGCTCGTCGAGATGCACTGCAGCGTCGACGAGTTCGTTCCGTTGTTCGTGAAGCAGGCGTTGGAGGAGAAGCTCCTTCGGCAGTTCCGCGTCATGGTCACTGGCGGCATTTCGGTCGGCAAGACCTGGGTTGCGAAGCAGCTCGCGCTGCGGGCGGCACTGCATCCAGGGAAGCCGGCGACACACATCAACATCGACCAGCTCCTTCGTTCGTTCTACGACGAAGATTCGGACGGTGCGCAGGCGGTTCGTGACGAGCTCGCTGCGTCCTTTGGTCCGATCCTCACGCCTAATCATCGATCCGTCGATCGTGCAGCGCTCGCCGCGCACTTGTTTCGGGATGGTACCGCAGCCGAAGCGGATCGTCGGTACGTGACAGAACTCACCATGCCGCACGTCAAACGTCTGTACCGCGAAGCGCTCGCGGGTGCAGAAGGTCTCGTCATTATCGAGTGGGCGCAAGCCGCGGAGATGGCGATGGGTTCGTGGACGAACAACAACGTGATCGTTGTCGGAAGCAAAGATCGCGCGAAGTTCGCCGAGTTGCGCGGGATCTCTCCCGAGCGTCTCGCTTCCATGGACAAGATCCAGTGGTCAGCAGACCAGAAGCAGCGCTCTCTCGAAAGGCATTGCGCAGCAAACGGGAGCGGTTGGGTGATTCGTCACGAGCATTCCTACCATCCGGAAGACCCCGCGTCATCCGGAGAGATCGAAGATCTGTTCTGGAAGATTCTGGAGAAAATGCCGGATCTTCCCCACAACAAGCACAAGTAGTCTGCGAAAGCGGTTCGGTATACGCCGAGCCGCTCTTTTTTATCTCCGCGAATAAAAAATCCCTCCCACCAAAGCTTGGTGGGAGGGGCGAGGTGACTACCTCATTCCACTACGTACTCCTCGCGGAACGCTTCGAACGCGTTCACTGCGCCAGCGAGCAGCTTCCGCCGCAGGCAGAGCTCGTCGCAGAGCAGCATCGAGCGGTA
The DNA here is from genome assembly GCA_023246225.1 of bacterium. GTDB lineage: Bacteria > Patescibacteriota > Patescibacteriia > SG8-24 > SG8-24 > JAHFIV01. The sequence continues at coordinate 3,854 of JAHFIV010000019.1, read as the reverse complement.
GCCTGCGTCGTACAGCCAGGCGAGTTCGAGGAAGTCCGCGCATGATGGCACGAGCGGCTCGGTGTCGTCATCGCGCGGTGGCGGAGGGATCATCGACAGCAGCATGCGGGAGCCGACGATCGCTTCCGGATCTTTGGTGATGATGAACTGCAGCGCCCCGAGAATTTCGTGTGGCTTGTCGAGCTCGACGAACAGATCACCGCGCGCCGCGACCAGTCGCAAGTTTTCTTTCTTGCGAAACGTGCGGTCGACGTAGCGAAGACCTTTCTTCGACTCGATTTTGAGCGCCACTTCTGCGTCGCGGCCGACGAGTTCGAGGAACTCGTCCACGTCGGCTTGCGATTCGACGTACGAGAGGTACCAGCGTTTGCAGCCGGTCGCTTTGACCGCTTCGATCTTCGCGATCTCTGCGTCGGTGAATTGCGCGCCACCCACTTCGAGGCTCGGATGCCTGATGTGGAGCGACTCGCCCGCGCGGACCAAGAATTTCGGTCCGTGCTCGAACACGAGACGATACCCATCTTCCTCGACTCGATCGAGGAGCGCGTCGTCGGCGCCGGCTTTGAACAGCGCGGTCGTCGGCGTTGCGACTTTGATCGGATGATTCAGACGGATGTCGAGCTTCGTGGGATTCTCGAGCACTTCGACAACGCGGAGCTGGCGCCCTTTGATGTCGAAGTGCAGCGGGACTGCGCCGGGGTTTGCGATGCTCTCGAGTTCATGTTCGAGCTCTGGCTGCGAGATCATCGCGCTGTTCAGGCGGATGCCGGAGAGCCTCGCGTCTGACGCGAACCGCCAGAAGTGCGGGAAGCTCGGCCAGAGCGTAACGTGCAGCTCCATCGACTTCATGACCACCTCACTTCTTGTCGAGTGGACTCTTCGACTTGGTGCCGCCGGTCGGCGTGTGCAGACGCGACGCGCCACGCTTGGTACTCCCGCGCGTGCGGCCGCCATGCACGGTGAAGAGCGATTTGTAGACTGTGCCCACCTGATCGGGATTCTGACGACCCTCGATCTCATCGCGAAAGTAATCGATGCGATCAGATTCCTTTGCGAGGAGTCCGAAGATCACGTCGACCACCCGTCCGGGGTCGTCGAGTAGCGCGATCCGATCGGCACCGAGGATCTCGACCCAGCGGTCGTATACGTCCTTGGTGACTCTGGGCAGCTCGTCGCCGCTCAGCGACTCACCTCCGTACGGTTTGAGGATCAGGTAGACCGAGTAGCGATCGCGCAGCTCGGTGAAGATCTGCTCTGCCGAAAGCCGCGACTCTTCCATTGTCGCCTTCGCGAAGTTTAGCGCTTCGTTTTTTCCCACCGTATGGTATGGCTTCTCATCACCGATGATGATGTACGGTGGTTTGCCTGCGGACTTGGGGAACCGGACATTCCTCGCGTCGTACAGCGCGGCCACCGCGTACGCTTCGCAACAGGAGCCGGGACCAGTACCACCACCCTCGATGATGAGGCTCGTGAGACTGGTTTTCATCGCCTCGCCGATCGTGAACGGCTGGATTTGCAACGGGTAGCTGTCACCGGTGTCACCGATGGCGCCGAAGCTGATCTCCGCGTCGTCGCCGAGGTACTCCGTGCGCACTTCGTGTTCGAGGTAGGGGAGCTTGGAGAAGATGGTGTTTGGCCATCCGCCCATCGAACCCGACACATCACAGCGGATGATCAGCGGGTGCGTACTCTTCGTCTCGATGCGCGCCGGCACCAGGTTGGATGACGAGACTTTGGACGCGCTCGCGTCCGCGTAGCTGCGGCCGGCGTGCGCGTCGTACGTTTTCCTCGCCGCGGTGAAATCGTGTTTCGCGGCCCAGGGAGCCGGAGTGTAGTCGTCGCCTTCTGCCATGGTGGTCTCTCTTTCCGTTTCGTTGGGTTGGGGGTTGTTACGTTACATCTGAGGCAATGGTTCCATCCCGGTGCGCGTTCGGCCGAACGCCTGCTGTCGCACTTTTTGGATGGTCTCGAACAGATTCTCGTTTTCCCATCGCGGGCGTTCGAGAGGTTCGCTCACGAGCAGCCGTGCGATGAATCGCCGGAGCGGATCCGGGACATCCTTTGGAATTTCTCGGCGTTCGACTCTGCCGAGATCGCCGCCACACAGCGCGTACAGCATGGTGACGCCGAGGCTGTAGAAATCGGACTCGGGGATGATCGTGTTGCCCGCCAGCTGTTCCGGCGGCGCGAACAGATCGGTGTATCCCTTGCTGCGCGTGCCTTTTGTCGGCTTCACGAGCGAGATGCCGAAGTCCACGAGGACGACGGTGTGCGTTTTGTCTTGCACGATGATGTTCTGCGGCTTGAAGTCCCCATGGACCACGCCGTTGTCGTGCAGATACATCAGCGCGTTCAAACTTCGTTCGGTGATCCAGGCGACGTGCTCTGGTTTCATCCGTCCGTGTTTTTCGACGTACTGCGCAAGCGTTGCGCCGGGGATGTAGCTCATCACGAGCGCGAGGCTACCGTCGTCGAGACGCATCACCGTGTGTGCCGAAGGGATGCTGTAGTGTCGAAGATCCCACATCGCTTTCGCTTCTGCGATGAGGATCGCGTCGGCTTGGGGAGAGATTCGTGAGCACTGCTTGATGCAGACCAGCTCACCGAGCATGACGTGCTCGGCTTTGAAGGTTTTGCCGAATCCACCTTCCGCGATCTCTTCGAGAAAGCGGTATTCGCCCACCAGATCGTCTTTGATTTTGCCACTGCGCACGGCGTCGTAGCGATCGCGTTTGTCGGGGTCGGAGAGCGTGTCGTACGCTTCGGCGATCGCGACGCTCGGATCGTTTTTGGCGCCGCTCGGCGGGTAAGAGGTGGACAAGGCGCGGTATGCGGCCTCGATCACCTCTGCCTCGGCGCGCGGATGCACGCGAAGCACGGCATACAGATCTGACTGCGGTGCAGACTTTCCCATGGTTTCTCCGTTTAGTTGGTTGTCAATGTGCCGATTCGTCGCACATTTTGCGCGACATTTCACCTTATGATTGGAGCGAGGTACAGTTAAGCGTTTATGGTTATTTTGGCTTCCCTTCTTGTCATTCCGGCCCCTCTTTCTTGTCATTCCGGACTTGATCCGGAATCCAGTCATTCTTTTGTCATTCCGGCCTCCGAGCCGGAATCCAGAAATGTAAAAAATACCAAACGTATTTTGTTCGGTTTTTTCTGGATTCCGGCGCAAGGCCGGAATGACAAGGAGAGCGGTCCGGGAGGACAAAGAAAAAACCCACGCCAGAGAATTGGCGTGGGGTCTGACGTTACGGAGAGGGAAGTGGCGTCTCAGTGACGATGATGCCACGCTTACGCCACTCTTCGATGAATCGCTCGGGTGGCACGACCTCTTCGTGCTTCAACACGCCGACGGCGCTGATTTCGCCGGAGACGAGCATCTGCGCGACGATCGAGATGGCGTAGCCGGTAGTGCGTTGCATCGCGGAGAATCCCGTGATCAGATTTTTTTTATCGATCACATCGAACCGGAGACCGCGACCGTCGGCATCGTATGCAGCGACGCGTATCACGAGAAGGTCCGGCTGATTTTTCGGGAGCACGCGTTCGAGCAGCCGCTCTGTGAATTCGCGCGGGACGATCTCTGTGCCGCGCACGGTGATCGGCAGCTTTGATTCGAGCATCCCGAGTTCGCGCATCACGTTAACGATGTTCCAGTGTCCTGGCCAACGCAGCGTTTTGTAATCGAGACGTTTGATGCGTCCTTCGTATGTTTTTGCGAGCGTGGACAGTCCACCAGAGGTGAGCTTCGCTTCGAGCCAACCGAAGATCGGCGCAGAGAAAAGTTGGAACTCGCCTTCCTCGAGCGGTGGCACCAGCGTGCGCACGCCGACGCGAAGAACTTC
>JAHFIV010000066.1 GCA_023246225.1 bacterium | reverse complement strand
AAACGCTTCCGTGAGGCGCTTGCGGCTCGCCGCATCAAGCGCAGATGGCGGAACGATGTCGAACTGCCAGAAATCCGGAAGCGCATCCTTTGCGTCCGGAATCCCCAACCTTCGCAGAAACTTGCGAGATGCTGGTTGCTGCGCGCGACGAGCTCGAACCCGTACAATTGATGGCAGTCCTCGTCGATGGTCGTGACCCCCGACGCGATCACGATCTTTTTGCTGCCGAACTGTTCGTAGACGACGGACAGCCACAACTCTTTCAATGCTGGAGCGATGTGAGGCATCCGATTCAACACATCTGCTTCAAACGTCGCCTTTCCTTCGATCACCGCATCGAGAAGGTTCTTCATCACCTGCCGATCGGTAAGCTTTGCGAACAATCTCCCGAGCTCGTTCATGAACTCGTAGATGTTCTTGATGATCCGCTCCTCGGAGACGAGACTTTTCTTCTCCAAAGAATAATCGAACCACGATGCACGCTGCTCGTTCGTTACGCAATCGACGAGCACCCCGAGACCGAACAGCCGCGAATTCGCGGGGTCCGACTTCTGATAGATGCTCCCGATGCCCGGTACCGTGAAAAGCGGTTCGTTGCGGCTCAAAAATTTGAAATATCGATCCCGCTGTTCCACATCAAACAGCATGTGATAGATCTCCCACGTGTAGAGGAGATACACCGCGGTGGTGCCTTCAGGTACATGCTCGATACGATCGACGACCTCGCGTGTGAACTCCTTGTCGATGTCGAGCGCGTTGCAGAGGAGCTCGCGCGTCACTTTAAACTGCGACTTGTCATCGCTGCCGATACGCTTGTCCCAGTCCTGAAATGCCTCGAGCACTATTCTCGATGGCTCGCGCGTCACCGTACCACCACTCTTCGTGCGATTCTCATACACACGAATGATTTCCTGAGTATGTACGTCATCAACGTGCACATCTTCGAGTTCGAAGTGGAGAAGATACGTCCCGAACACATCGGTTGATGCGATCGCGATGTCGAGACCGAGTCGAAGCGCACCGATCGGCGCAAGCTTCGAACCGGAACCCTTGTTCCCGATCACCGAAGCGTCATCGATGGACCCACGCTTTGTGCCGAACCCGAGTAGTTCGAGCGCCTTGCGGTTCAGCGAACCGCGGTTGCTGATTTTAAGGTACTGCGCCACGGCTCACCTTCCTGAGAACGGCCCTACTTGAACGAGCCAAAAGTCCTCAAAATGACCCTAACACACGAACGATTAATAACGCAAAAAACGACCGTCGTTTTTTAAAAAATCAAAAGTGATTTCTTGATATCCGGAAAATTTGTGGATTTCTGGAACACGGTCTGCCCATTCGACAACAGTGACCGTTCCTGACGTCCCTGCATATTCTGCAAATCCGATCGCGTCGAGTTCTGTTTTGTTTTTGAGTCGATACGCATCGACGTGACAGAGTTGCGTGACGCCGCGTTTTTTTGCAGCGCCTGTGGTGGTAAATACTTGCATCAAAATAAATGTCGGACTTTTTACCGCATCACGCACACCGAGATGTTTCGCGAGCATCTGCACGAACGTGGTTTTTCCTGCGCCGAGATCTCCGACAAGACCGAGCACTTCTCCACCGCAAAATCCGTTCGCAATTTTTTTTGCGAACACGTCGAGTTCTTTCACATTTTTTACGCGAACAGTTTTCATCTTCCTAATTCCCAATGTGGATCGGCTTCCATCTTTTTTCCCTCGTCGAACTTTCCTCGCTTCGCTGTAAAGTATGCCGCCATCGCGATCATCGCCGCGTTATCAGTGCAATACGTGAACGGCGGCTCTGCATAACGCACGTTCGGTAACTGCTGCGTGAGCGCGTCACCGAGCGTACGACGAAGTTTCGGATTTGCTGCAACGCCGCCGGCAAGGATCACGGTTTTTGCGTGTGTTTGCTTCGCGGCGCGAACCGTTTTTGCGACGAGCACATCGACGATCGCTTGCTCGACCGACGCCGCGACGTCACGAACAAACTGCGAATCGCGAAGTTGCTCGCGTTCGCGTTGTAAAAAATAGCGCACCGCGGTTTTGAGTCCTGAAAAAGAAAAATCAAAATTCTGATCATCGATCATCGGCCGAGGAAATGCGTATTTTGATGCATCTCCTTCTCCAGCAAGTCGAGAGATCGCCGGACCACCGGGGTAGCCGAGGTCCATAAGTTTTGCCGCTTTGTCGAACGCTTCGCCCGCTGCGTCATCACGTGTCGCGCCGAGGAGCGAGTATTGCGCCTCATCGCGCATGAGCAACAGCTCTGTGTGACCGCCCGACACCACAAGCACCAGCGCAGGAAAAATACCGCGCGAATTTTTGAGTGTTTCTTCAAGTGGTGCGCCAGGGAGCCATGCAGCGCGCACATGACCGTCAATGTGATTCACGCCGATCAATTTTTTATTCCATGCAGCAGCGAGCGCGCGCGCAGTGTCGACTCCGACTTTGAGTGAAGTGACGAGTCCCGGCCCACGCGTCACCGCGACAACATCAACTTTTTTTCCGAGCGCAGCGCCGTCTTCTTTTCCCACGACATTCTTCGCAAGTTCCGCGAGCACAAGCGGTAGCGTCGTCGAATGTTCGCGCGCGGCAACTTCGGGAACCACGCCACCGTACTTCGCATGGATCGCCTGTGTTGCAACAACGTGCGCAAAATTGGCCACCTTCCCCTCTTTCACTTCGAGGTAAGCGGCGGCGGATTCATCGCAAGATGTTTCGATCGCAAGAATTCTCATGCACACAAGAGTAGCTTTTTCTCGCCGCTTTTTCAAGACCTTTCACCATTATAAAAAATCGATGGAGAATCCTCCATCGATCTGCGTATCACTCCTCGATCGCGTCGTCCTCGCGAAGGATTTTGCGTGTCCGGAAGATCGTCACGAGCTCGTCCGCTTCTGCATCCTTGAACGTCGTGTTGCACACGCGAACGTAGTGGTCGCGTGAGCCGTAGAAATGGCCGTTCGCCACGTTATCCCCGACGTCATCGCACCACTGAAAACCGCTCGCTTCGATATCATCGTACTCCGCAGCCTCTTCTGCCGAGAGATGATCTTCGACAAGATCACAAGTCGAAAGGATGCTCCGCGCCTCGTCGAGCGTGACGTCACGGTCTACTTTCTTCATGTACGACCAGTCGTTCTTGAGCGCGTCGCGAAGCAACGCCTCCGTGTCTGGGTCGAGCTTGCCCTTAAGCGCATCGAGCAATGCGCGACCGTGCCTCGACATGCCATCGCGCGCTTCCTGCATCTTGTACCACTGATTCCAAGCGACCAGAACCGGCGAAAGCGGCAACGTGACCGGCAAAGAGAGCAACGCAAGGCTGATCATCGCCGCACCTCGATGCTCATCGCCCAACAATCCGCTGCTCGAGTCCGAATACGCAATGCGACGCTTCTCCAGATCAATGGCGATCACCGCATGAAACCGGCGGTCGTGGTTGTCTTGCGAGCAACGGAGATGGATTCGCTTCATCGACGGCGCGCGACGTATCAGCTCTCCCATCCCATAATTTCGGTTCTCCCAATCATGGTCCACTTGCAGGTTGAGCTTTCGCGGTTGATCGACCCACAGCCTGATCCCCTCAGCAGCGAGCGCTGATCCCGCTTTCACTGTTTCTAGAAACTTCATCTCGTACCTCCGCAGAGCATCTTAGTGAAAAATGAAGAAACGTCAAGGTTGCTCCAAGCGTTGTCTATCCCTGTGTTTCTGCTAGGGTGACCACAGAAGCAGTGGTGCTTCCGCAAAGGAGTTCTTTCCATGAGCAAAAAGTACCTGATTTTCGGCGCGGGTCTCCAAGGCATGGCGATCGCGCACGATCTCCTGCGCGCACCAGATACGACGGTCATAACGCTCGTCGATAGCGTTCCGGAGCGCGTCGACAAAGTGTGGCGGCGTTTGCCTGATGGACGTTTGAAGCGTGTCGTATTCGACATCACGAAAGATGGAAAAAATCTCGTGGCGTTGCTCGCCGGCCACGACTGTGTGATCGGCGCAGCGAGCTACACCGTGCACTTCGCGCTCGCGATCGCCTCACTCGCTGCGGGCGCACACTACTGCGACCTCGGTTGTCAGAACGACGTCGTTGCACAGCAGTTCACGCTCGATGATGAAGCGAAGCGGCGCGGGCTGCGCGTGATGCCCGACTGCGGTGTCGCGCCCGGTGCGGTGTGTGTACTCGCGCGTCACGCGATCGATCGCGTACCGAATGTCGAGCGCGTCGAGTTGCGCGTCGGAGGGATTCCGCAAAAACCGGAAGGCCCGCTGCAATACGCACTCGCGTACTCCGCAGAAGGGCTGCTCAGCAACTACGTCGAACCGGTCGAAGTTC
>JAHFIV010000018.1 GCA_023246225.1 bacterium | reverse complement strand
AGCGCAGTTCCTCGAGCTCGACGCGGCGGAGAGCGCCGCTGCAAAAAAATGATCATGACGCGAACGACCTCCGTGCTTGCGGGGGTCGTTTTATTTAACTCACCACCGCCTTGATACGCCGCACACCCGCAGATGACGCTTCTTCTTTGAGAATCTTAAACTTTCCGACGAGTGCGGTGTGCTCCACGTGCGGACCGCCGCAGATTTCTTTGGAAAAATACCCGCGCGCGTCGTCCCCTACCATATACACCTTCACTTTATTACCGAGCTGCGCGTATTTATCTTCGAACAGTCCGATCGCGCCTGAGGCTTTTGCTTCATCGACCGTGAGCATTGCGAAATGCATCGGCAGATCTTTCGCGATCTGCTGGTTCACAATCTCTTCGACTTTTGCGATCTCCTCCGGTGTCATTTTTTGCCCATGTGAAAAATCAAAACGAAGTCGCTCGCTCGTGATGTTCGATCCTTTCTGCTCGACGTGCGTGCCAAGCACGTTACGAAGCGCCTGATGCAGGAGATGCGTTGCGGTGTGCATCCGCACCACCACCTCTGAATGGTCGGCGAGTCCGCCCGCAAACTTTTGTTCTGCACCCGCACGTGATTTTTCTTGATGGGTCTTCATCGCATCTTCCCATTCCTGACCGTTTACTTTTTTGCCGAGCACCTCTTCAGTGAGTTCCTTCGGAAAACCGAACGACTCATACAAATAGAACGCTTGTGCTCCTGGAATCACGAGCGTCGTGGCGTATTCTTCCTGTAGTTTCATCGCTTCTTGTAATCCACGGTGCAGCGTCTGCGAAAATTTTTCTTCCTCGTTTTTTAATTCCTCGATGACGCGATCACGGTTGCGCACGAGTTCGGGATACGTATCTGCGTACATCGCGATCACCTTCTCTGCGAGAACAGAGATGAATCCTCCCTCAATACCGAGGCTGCGACCGAATCGCACAGCGCGTCGAATCAAACGACGAACGATGTATCCTTGATCGGTGTTCGATGGGCCGACGCCGCGCGGATCGCCGATGATGAACGTCGCGGTCTTTACGTGATCTGCAACAACACGCATCGCGCGCGTCGTTTCATCGTCGGTGCCATATTTTTTTGCGGACCGCGTTTCAATCGCAACGATGAGCGGTGTGAACAGGTCTGTTTCAAAAACCGTGGCGACGTTTTGCATCACCATCGTCATGCGCTCCAGTCCCATGCCGGTGTCGACATTTTTCTTTGCAAGCGGTGCGAGCACGCCATCAGGTGTTTTATTGAACTGCATGAACACGTTGTTCCAAATCTCTACCCATCCATCGTCTTTCGGATCGAACGCCACGGGCACAGTTGCAGATTTCGTCCAATAAAAAATTTCGGTATCTGGTCCTTGCGGCCCAAAATGTTTCCCCCCTGCGGGCCACCAGTTATCTTCTTTGCCGAGATACGCGATGCGGGGTGCAGATACACCGATCTCCTGCCACATCGCCGCTGACTCTTCGTCGCGCGGAGTGCTTTCATCACCCGCAAACACCGACACTGCGAGACGCGAGGAGTCCAAACCAAATCCCTCACGCGTTGAAGTAAGCAACTCCCAACTCCACGCGATCGCTTCTTGTTTAAAATAATCCCCGAGCGACCAGTTGCCGAGCATTTCAAAAAACGTGAGATGCCGGTTGTCGCCGACCTCATCGATATCGCCGGTGCGCACGCATTTTTGCGCGTCTGCAAGTCGTGTACCTTCGGGATGCGGCTCGCCGAGTAAATACGGCACGAGCGGATGCATCCCCGCGGTCGTAAAAAGTACCGTCGGATCGTTCTCGGGAACAAGCGAAGCTGAGGGAATAATCTTGTGACCCTTCCCTTCAAAAAACTTAAGAAATTTTTCGCGGATTTCTTTGCCGGTCATACAAAGAAGAATAGCGAAGCCGCCCGGTTCAGGCAACGACCAGTACTCTATTGTCATTCCGGCCCCGAGCCGGAATCCAGAAAAATAAAAGGCCAAACGTAATCACGTTTGGCCTTACGATTCTGGATTCCGGGTCACGGCACGTCGGTCGCGACCGACGTGCCACGGCCCGGAATGACATGGAGAGACAGGCATGTGGGACGGTCGCGCCTACTTGTCCTTCTCCCCATCGAGAACCTTCGACACCTTGTCGCACTTCTTGAGTACCTCGAGCCACTGCTGACGCTGATAGTCCCTCACCGCGCAGAAAAGCCAGATCGCGCCAGTGAAAAACGCGAGAACAGTGACGAGACCAAGCGACGAAAGTCCGACCACAACGTACAAGACGACGAGGGAAGAGTCGAGGCAGAACCCTACGAGGTTTGCCGTAGCGGCACGGCTGAACTGGTCATTCTTGACCCAGTACAGAGTCAAGAAAGTGAGGAAAATGGAGACGAGGCAGAGCGGAAAGCCGGCGAGAACGAGGTAGAGCTGGATTTCGGACGCGGACATGAATTCCTCCTCTGATACATCACTCGAGAGCGACGTATCACTGGTTCGTGGGCCACGCAACAAAAAACGTGCCAGGGAGAATCTAACACGCGTTCTGTGGACTTGCAACAACTATCCTCGAAACCTATTTGCACTCCCCGCTCATGTCACCGATGCATCGATAGTTGGACTCCTTGCCGTTCAAGAAAATTTTAAACTTCGGTTTCAACCGCCGAACGGTCGCTTCGATCTGCGCTTTAATTCGCGGATCATCGCAAGCGCCGCCGGAGGTCGGTTCGCCTTTCAACCATACTTCTGTGGTCACTCCGTCGGTGCTCTGAATTTTTTCTACTTTGAGACTCGACTGCCATATTGCGTTGTAATACGTATTAACGCTCGAATCTTTCGCTGCAAATAACGTCGCAAGCGCGTCAGCGAGCACGCTATCTGTCGATGCTTCGCGATGGAGTTTCTCAAGCACCACGCGGTCGTTGCAACCGATCGTCCCCGGCAACACTGTTGCACCAACAGGGACCTCTGCACCCTCGGTGAGAATCAAACCAACAGAAAGATCGCTTGCGTGTTGATCTTGTTCTTCGTTCATCTTTGCTTCGGCATCAGGATCTGCATTGATGGTCGGCGTTACCGTCGCAGTATTTTTTTTATTCCCGAGTTGCATGCATCCCGTACCGACAAGTATGAGAAAGGTCGGAACCGCAACAGCGATTAGTAGGGAACGAAATTTCAGTGGATAATTTTGGTAAGTCATACCGAACAAGGATAGCAAAATAAAAATAGTAACAAAAGACCCTCGCAAAGGAGGGTCGACGGTATCGCGTTGTCTAACGACGCTTCGAACGAACGTGTTTTACGACGTCCACGAGGCTCGCGGCGGCAGCGAGAGCACCGGCGATGAGCGCACCCCAGCCACCAAGGAAGATGAAACCGAGTAACGCCCACATTGCGACGTGAATGACGTAAGGGACGTACGAACTTGGATGATGCCAACACCATCCGGAAGATCGCGGTCGTGCAGAAGAAAGATCCTTTGCCTCCGCCGGACTCTCCTCTGCCTGCCGCTTCGTCTCGGCTGCTGCAGCATCGGTGAACGCGCGCGGATTGCTCGATGCACGACCACCGTTGCCTGCGACTAGCTCATCGATCTGCTTCTGCAGTCGCGCGGCACGTTCACTTTGTGCCTTCTTCTGGGGATCGTCAGCCATCGTTCCTCTCTTTCTTTCTCTTGATTACTCGGGGAAACCGATCTGCTTGAGGTAGCGGTAATCGCGCCACGCGAGCAAGGCCCAGATCACCGCAATGAACGCAGTGAACGCGTTGAACGTGATGATGACGGACGCGAAGTACAAGGTCGCGAGCAGAGACGAGCCGCAGAACGCGGCGACTCCCGCCCAACGTGCGTGGCCGATCTTCCCCTTACGAAACCAGTACTGCGCGAGCAGGCTCGAGACGAACGCTACCACGAAAACCAGGAGCGAACACTGGAGCAGGATCGAAAAAACGAGCATGAGACTGGACATTGCTTTCTCCTTCGAGGTCGACGGCAACGTACAAAAAACGTGCCACATCATAGCCTAACGCCACACGGAGAAATGGTCAAAGTTTTTCACTTATCGTTGCTCCACCAAGGCACGTTGCACCATCATAAAACACCACAAACTGTCCAGGACTCACCGCACGCTGCGGATTTTTGAAATCAACGCGCACACCACCTTGGGACGCGATTACCGTTGCGGATTCAAGCGGTTGGCGATACCGAATACGCGCTTCGCATATGCGCGGGAACGAGGGAGATGCGCCTGAAATCCAATGCGCATCGGTCGCAAAAAGTGTGTTCGTGAATAACATCGCCTCGTCATCCTCATGACCCACTACGAGAGTGTTACGACGCATATCTTTTTCTACGACAAAATATGGCGCGCTACCGCCGACGCCGAATCCGTGCCGTTGACCGATCGTGTACGGTGCGACGCCACGATGACGTCCGACGACTTTGCCATCGGTGGTGACGATCGGTCCGGCACGCGCAGGAATTTTTTGCGCAAGAAATTCTCTGAGATCAACTTTGCCGATGAAGCAGATCCCTTGGCTGTCTTTTTTTTCTGCAGTCGGAAGTGCGAATTCACGTGCGATGGTGCGCACTTCTGCCTTTTGTAAATTCCCGATAGGAAAAAATGTTTTTGCGAGTTGTTGTTGATTCAGTTGATGAAGAAAATACGATTGATCTTTATTGGTGTCGACGCCCGCAAGCAATCGCGCTGTGCCATTTGGTTCACGTTCGATCCTCGCGTAGTGCCCCGTCGCGATCATATCAAAACCGAGTTCTTCTGCGCGACGAAGAAACAGATCGAACTTCACCATCTTATTGCACATCACGTCCGGATTCGGCGTACGACCCGCGGCGTACTCACGCACCATGTACTCCACGACATTCGCGCGATACTGCTCCTCGAAATCGAAGGTGTGAAATGGAATGCCGAGCGTCGCCGCGACGCGCATCGCATCCTGTCGTTCCTTCTGCCAACCGCACTCCCCCGTACACGAGTCGGCTTCGTCCGACCAATTCTTCATGAACGCGCCCGCAACATCATGGCCTTCGCGTACCAAAAGTGCGGCAGTGACGCTCGAATCGACACCGCCAGAGATCGCGACAAGAATTTTTTGCTTCTTTTGCGTCATAAATGACGTTTGAATCTACCATGTTTTTCCCGCCACTGCAAGAATCCTATGGAAAGCTCTTATAAAAAGCCCTCACTTTGCTAGTGAGGGCTTGCTCTTATAGCTTGTACAACTCTCTATACTTGCGCTCGATGTACTCGAGGAAGTACTTCGCGTCCGGTGCGGAACCGGTCGCGTCACGGACGATCTCCGCAGAATCTTTCAAGCCGCCATGCTCGTGCACGTGCGTGCGAAGCCAGGCGAGAAGATCGCCAAACTCACCTTCATGAAATCGTGCTTGGACACCGGAAACGTCGCGGAGCACCGCAGCGTACAGCTGACTCGCGTACAAATTCCCCAGCGTATACGTCGGGAAATACCCGATCAGTCCCGCGGACCAGTGCACATCTTGCAGAGCACCGTGCGCATGATCTGGCGGTGTGACGCCAAGATACTCGCGCATCTTCTGATTCCAAACTTGCGGTACATCTTTCGCTTGCAGCGTTCCTTCGATCAGATCGCGCTCGATCTCAAATCGAATCGCGATGTGCAGATTGTACGTCACTTCATCTGCTTCGGTGCGGATGCATGATGGCGCAACACTGCTGAGTGTCGCATACAACTGCTCAGGGTCGATTTCGAATCCGAGCGCGCGAGATTCCTTCACGAGAAACGATGCGAACGGACGACTCCGTGCAACGATGTTCTCCCACAGTCGCGACTGCGACTCGTGAATACCGAGCGACGGCGCTTCTCCGGCGATCGTACCGTAGTGCGTGTGTGGGATCCCCTGCTCGTACAGACCGTGACCGACCTCGTGCACCGTGCTCATCAGCGCGTACAAAACGTCATCCTCTTTGTACCGCGTGGTGATACGCACGTCACCAGGATGCATCCGACTAGTGAACGGATGAGCGCTCGCGTCCAGACGACCAGCAGTGAAATCGAAGCCGAGTCGTGCAGCGATACGCTCATTAAAAAATTTCTGACGAGCGGCGTCGATCGACACTGTCTGCGCCCAAGCAACAGGACGAACCGATGACGCCTGAATACGACGAAGCAAGTCAGCAAGTCTCGGAACGATCGTGCCGAGCATCGCGCTCACGCTGCGTGTCGTCATTCCCGGCTCGTACTCATCGAGCAGTGCATCGTACGGTGACTCGTTGTAGCCAACGAGTTCGGCCTCTTCGCGTTTCACCGCGATGATTTTTTCGAGCGTCGGCAGAAACGCATTCCAATCAGACGCCTCGCGAGCCTTGCTCCACACGAGATGCGCGTCTGCGCACAGCGCATCACGGCGCTCTACAAAGGCGGAAGACAATTTGCGTTGCCGAGCAAATGCCCGTGACGCTTTACGAACCACCGCTGCGCGTGTGGGGTCGAGAAGACTTCCCTCTCTCCGCGCGACAAACGCGAGAAGTTCCATGAGCACTTGCTCGTATTCTGGCGACGTCGCTTTTTCGTGAGCGATCCCTCCGAGACACGCCACCACTTCTGCGCGCGCACCGCTCCCCGATTCAGGAAGCATGGTGTTCATGTCCCAGTCGAGAATGCACTTCGCAGAATAGCAGTGCCCGATCGCACTGCTCAGTTTCATGAAACGCTCGTACGCCTGTTCGACCTTCGCTCTCGTGTCGTCTGCGGTCATGGTGTCTCCTTTGGCACGTTCGCTCGCGAGCGACATGCTTTTGTGTTGTAGGGTTTCCATCGTCATGTGCTGCATTCAAAAAAAGAACGCATAAAAAAAATAGCAATTCATGCTGCTAAGGTCAACTGGAACTTCTACGAAAGAATATTCCGGATCTGAAAAAGATTATCCTCCATTCACCATCTGCCGAAAATCTTCCCACGTTCGCGCGATATGCAAACGATCCTCTACTTTGCACTCGCCTGCAATCCCATCTTCATCGTACAGAATGCGTTTCGTTTTTCCTGGCAACGCATCGAGCACGCGAATTTTGTCGTCAAGAAAAATATCGATGCCGAGACGTTCACAGTATCCGCTCTTTTCTTCGTCACCGCCAGAAAAATAAATGCGCTCAGCAGGAATGATATCGTAAACGTGATGTTTGGTGAGCCAGTCCTGCGCGTACCGCACAGAATCTGTGCGACGCGCTGAGATAATGTACAGCTCGGCGTTCAGTGCAGCGAGAATAAGCAGCGCACCTTCCGTTGCCGGAGCCATAGCGGTCCAGTGCGTGTACAAATGCAATTGCATCGCTGCATATACCTCTTTTGATACAAATTTTTCCATGACGTTGGTGTTCGTCTGCCATGGTTCGAGCACAACGCCATACTCCTCCGCGAGCTTTTGTTTGTGCTCCCGGTGATCGATGAGAACCCCATCGAGGTCGATGCCGATGCGTAGCGGTGCCGGCATAGAAGCGTGATACAAATACCTTATTCTTCTCTAGAATTAGCATACCGTGACCTTTCCCAAGTTGTCCACAGACAAGTTTGGCTTTCTATTGTCCACACTGTCATCATTGTTTCTATTGTCATTCCAGACACCGCATTGTCGTTCCGGACTCCTCTTTATATTGTCAGTCCGGCCTCCGAGCCGGAATCTAGAAAAATACGAAAGCCAAACGAATTTCGTTTGGCTTTTTTTACGTTCTAGATTCCGGGTCAAGCCCGGAATGACAAAGAAGAGAGGGTGGAATGACCATGCGATGCAAATTGGAGATAAAAACACCCCGCAGAATTTGCGGGGTCACTCTATAACGGAGGAAGCGTGGAGAGTCGCCGCTCGAACGTATCGAGCGCGGAGGAAAGAACGGACGCTGCGGTCTGCTCTTCGCTTTCGTGTGTCGAATCGTGCCACACCATCGATGGATCACCCGCACACCCGAGCCTCTGCCACACACGCGCATGCGCGTCGAGTAGTCGCTGCAAAGTCTGCGGATTCATCGTCTCACCGTCCTTCTTGGTGAGCGCCTTCGCGAGCTCACGCTGCACCGCAGTTGCGGGTTCAGCGACGAGACACACATGCAAATCGAACAAGTTCTTCCTGTTGTGCGGCAACAAGTAGTATCCCTCAAGCGCGGCATGCTCCACGTGAGTGATGACGCCGTTTTCACGATAGTAATCCATGCGGACGATACCATCGAACACCGCGCGATCGAAGATCACGACATGTTTGTCTTTCGAAAAGCATCGATCACGTGCAACGCCGAGTGCGTACTCCGCGGTGCGCAAGTTGTAATCCGGCTCCACGCGCGGACGCCACTCGATCACCTCCGCACCTTCGGTCGGCGAAGACACTGCGTACCCGTTACGCGTAAAAAAGTGTTTCAACATCTCCTTCATCGTGGTCTTGCCAGACTTCGGAGTACCAAAAAACTCGATCATGAACGGTCGATGCAGACGCGACTTGCGCATCCCACCGGGATCGAAACGCCCGAGCACCTCGGCAGCACGCTTCTCAAGGAGCGAGATATCCATCGTAATTTTCCTTCTTCAGAAATGGATGGTCACATCTTACGCGAACGCCAAGAAAAGTTATCCACAACTATTTTTCAAGTTGCGCGATCACCTCTTTCGCTTTTGGAAGATCTTCACGCAACACATACAGATGCGTCATGTCGATCGCTTCGTTGTATTTGTTGAGCAATGCAGAAAATCGCTCGATCGGTTCATAAATATGACGACCGAGCACCTTACGACGCACAAACATCGAACTGTTTTCCGCGGTCGGAGATGTTTTTGAAAGATATTGATGCGAAGTGATCTCAAAATACGGGACGCCTGCGGCAGCAAACGCACCGGAAACTTTTTTCATCAGTTCTTTTTCTTCAAGTCGCGCGTTTTGCGATGATAAGATCATTTTTGCGGGAACGCGACCGATCAGTCGTCGTGACCACACGTGCTTCGAATCCTCCGCTGCCGCAAACAATCGCTCAATCATCACACTGTCACGAAGATGCGAGTACCCGATCGCGTCACCAGGTACAGTGAGCGACAGTTCACCAGCTTCAATCGCACGTTCCAAAAAATAATCGAAGGCGATCGTGGTTTTATGCAGATACACCTGCAAAAACATATGATACCGCGCGAGCAAAAAATCCTCGAACGCACGCACTGCGGTGGAATCGATCGTGCGTACCAGTCCTTTATCAGGCATCTCCACCACACCAAGATTAACGGTGAGATGATCAATGTCATGCGTACCGTAAGCAACACCGGTGTAGTACGCATCGCGAAGAAGATAATCCATGCGATCGCAATCCAATTCGCCGGAGATGAGCGAACGCAGCAAACGATGGATCCCTTTTGCGCCTTCCTGTTCACCGAAACGTTTCCGCCAAGATTCCGACGGCATCACGCCATGATGCACGAGCGAGGCGATATCTTGCGCTTCGTCGCGCGACAGTGGCGCGGTCGCATCTTCGGCGAGCGCAGCAATGAGGAGAATGCTGTAGTCCTCGTGCGCCGCCTGACGATCAACGTCAGGATTCACAAACCATTCACGCGGGAGCGCGAGATCGGTAAATTTCGGCATGAACCGCTCTGACACATGAGAAAACGGTGGATGACCGACGTCGTGCAGCAGTCCAGAAAACCGAAGAATCTGACGAAAATATGAGAGATCGTCTTCACTAAAATGTTGTCGCAAAACTTCACCGCTCGTTTCGAGCATGCGTGCCCACATCCGACCAGCGACGTGCATCGCACCGAGCGCATGACTAAAACGATCGTGCGTTGCACCGGGATACACGATGTAGGCGAGGCCGAGTTGGCGCACGTACCGCAATCGCTGCACAAACGGATGGTCGATCACCCGTTTTTCACGATCAGAAAAAGAGATCGTACGATGCACTGGGTCTCGAATATCAAACATACTTATTTCATGCGATAAGGCTGAAACGCGTGGCCTTTAGGGCCTCTCTTTGCAACGTACATCACCTTGCGTTTTGGGTCGAGGATTACCGATGCAATCGTACAAGAGTCTGCTTTTCCGCGGACGATACGACACAGACCGTTTTTTTTCGAAGAAAAGATGCGACGCAACTGTGCAGCATCGAGAATCTGGTCAGCCAACCCACGTTCAAGCGCCGCGAGACGATTTTTTGATCCGACGGTCGGCGTTTCTGTGCGTCGATCGAGAGCATCTGCAAGTACATGGTTTGTGTGGGCAAGAAAATTTTGTTTTCCCATCGTGATCACTGCAGTGTCGTTGAGTGAGGCCTCAACAACGATCGCACGATTTTCTTTCACCGAAGCGATAACCGCAGCATTGCCCATAAGTGCTCGTGTCACCATGATTTTTTTCACTTCGCTGACGCGACGTGCGCGATACACATCGCGTAACACAAAATTTGAAGGGATACCTCTACGCCGTGGCGGAAACATCAACGAGTTCGCGCTAAAGGCAAGACCCGAAGAATTGAATCCGCATCCTGGACCGGTGAGAATATACGGATACGTCACCGAGAGAAAGGCGGGGGCATTATTGGGCTCCGCGTCTACTATCACAAGACGACCGAGATAGTGTGGCGGGTAATCTTCATTGTGCGCGAGAAGCAATCCATTTTTTGTTCGTACAACTGCACTGGAACATTTTTCTGATATTTTTTGCTTCCATAATAATGTCGAGAGCTCTTCATCTGCGGTCAGAAAAAAAATATCCTCGAAGGTGAGGCCAGCACCTTCGGCGATCCCACGCGTCTCCTCAAGATAGGAAGGAAACCGACGCTGTGTATGCGAGAAAAAATTTCGCATCGCGTACCGACGCGCATACGCTGCATCGTGCGTTGCGTGTCGACGATAAAATTTTGCGCTCTCGCTCAGAAATTCGTGCAAAATTTCTCGGGTGGCGCGACCAAAGTCTACGCCCATCTCTCGATGCGTACCGCCAGTTTTAACGTGCAAAAATCCTGACATAACGCCGTGCGCAATTAACGCACATTTTTGGAAATCCACCGAATAACTTCCTCAAGAAAACCCGGAGATTTCTCGAACATAGTTGTGCCATGACCGGCATCGTGCAATTCTCGCAGTGTCGTTGATTTGGATCGCATCGCCGCCAGTTCACGTACTGATGAAAGTGCATACTCGTCATCGTCACTCGCCGCAAAATATATTTTCGCAAGCGAAGGAAGTTCAGCGGTCGCGCTTTCGATACTCACGCCGTGGTAACGAAGACCGGGAGAAAGTGCAACGACTGCAGTTGCTGGACGGTGTTTTGCTGCAAAACTGATCGCGAGATTTGCACCGATCGATGCACCAACGATCACCAGTCGTGATTCCTTCGTTTCTTGCGTGCGCCGTAACCATCGCACAGCAGCTTCAATATCGTGTATCGTCGCTTGATGTTCTTTGTCGGTGAATTCTTTATAATCGATCGGCCTTTCAGTCGTACCGATACTTTCACCATGACCACGAAGATCGATCGCAAGCACTGTGTAGCCAGAGTCAACAAGTTGCACTGCGAATGTCTCCCAACTCTCTTTTGTCGCAGGCATCATATGCAAAAGAAGGGCGCATGGGCTCCCCTCTTTTCCTTTATAGAGGTTACCGACGATGGTAATGCCGTCGTCGGTACTGAAAGTAATACGTTCCATCATATGTAAGGGAACCTCGGAAAAACTATGTTCTCTAAAATTTTATCACTTGGCCAGGCTTCAGTGTTCCGCTGTTCGTCGTTCCTCCACTCGTCGGTGCTGTTGGGTCTGTCTTTGGTGCGGGAGGCGGCACGGACGAAACAACCGGTGGCTGCTCATCAGATTTTTTTGGCGCTTCTTCTACTGACATCTCTTTTTTCTGCTCTACCTCTTCCTCTTTTTTAATTTCTGATTTTTTTGGAACGAGCACAGTATCGCTCTCATCTCCTGCACCAATCACAATCCGCGGTTTATGTGAATTCAGAGAAATCGTCGGACCACCTTCGATCTTTACCGCTCCCGGCTGCGGAAAGGTTTTGCGAGAAGGCGTGTCTCCCCGCTGCTCCTGCGCAGGTGGCACTTGCACAGACTTCGGTGCTGATGGCGCGGCCAGTTTTGGTGCAGCGGATGGAGGTTTTAGTGGCGGCGTCTTCTGCTCTTGTGGCGGCTTCGGTGAAGAAGGTGCTGCGGCAGGTTTACTCTCTATCTTTATTTCTTTCACAACGATCTTCTCCTCAACTTTTGGAGTGACAGCTGGAGTAGACGGTGGCGGCACTGCAGATACGGCATCAGGTTGCCCGGGTCGTTGCGGCGCTTTCAAATTGCGCAACACCGACGGCGGAATCTGCCCGGCTTTTTTCTTTTCTAAATCTTCTTTGCAAAACCATGGCTTCGACCAATCAGGCTCAAACGTCAGCTGCTGCATTTTTCCGCACACCGCACATGGAATCTCAAACTTCGGTTCTTTTTTCTTTTTTGCGCCGAAACCACCGTCCGACGGACGTGCCATTTCACCGACGTCCGGCGATGACGCTTCGAGTTCCTTCATCTTTTCTGCGATCGCTTGCTCCTCTTCGTCTTCGGTGCGAAGTACCTGGCCGGTGTCCGCGGTACCGAAACCGCTCCAACGGATCACCTTGTCTTCAACCTCTTTTCGTTTCGCAGCATACCGCTCTCGAGAAACTTTGATCACCTTGTCGGTGGTACCGGTCGGACTACCGATCGGCGAAAGCGTGTTCGCAGAAAATGGTTCGGACGACGCACCATCGATCATTAACTTCAAATAGATCTGAAATTTCGTCAGGTTCACCAAATCCTCCGGTGTAAATCGTGGCATGAATTCATTTTCCATAAACGCCGCATCGGCCGCGCCGACACGAAAAGCGATGATCGTACCGACGTTACCGAACACTGCTGCGCGAACCTCCTCTTCGAGCTGTTCGATATATTGATGCGCAACGATCAACGCGAGTCGATATTTACGCGCCTCGGAAAGAATGTTCGCGAACGACTGCGTGGCGAAGTTTTGAAACTCGTCGACGTACAGATAAAAATCTTGTCGATCTTTCTCAGGCATGTCGACACGTTCCATCGCGGCGAGCTGGAGCCGCGTAATGATCATCGCACCGAGCAGGCGCGAGTTCTCTTCACCAACGCTGCCTTTTGCAAGATTCACAATAAAAATCTTTCGCGTATCCATGATCTCGCGAATGTTGATCGTTGATTTCACCTGCGCAACGATGTTTCTAATGATCGTTGCAGAAAGAAATTGACCGACTTTGTTTTGAAGTGGAGCAACCGCTTCTGTTCGATACTTTTCACTAAACGATGCAAACTCTTTTACCCAAAATGTTTTCACGACAGGATCTTGAATGAGTGCCACTACGCGCTTACGATATTCTTCATCTGAAAGCAGACGGTTGATGCCAAGAAGCGTAGATCCAGGATAATCCAAAAGCGCCATGATCGTGTTGAGCAAAATGTACTCCATGCGCGATGACCACACGTCTGGCCAAATCTTTTTGAACACGCCCATCAGACCAGAAGCGACGAGATGTTTTTGTGTTTCATCGACAGTCTCGAGAATATTGAACCCGAGCGGATATTCCATGTCCGCCGGATTAAAATACACAACATCGTTAATCCGATGCGGCGGAATAAAATCAAGGAATTTTTTCGCCGAGTCGCCGTGTGGATCGATGTATGCAAGACCGTGGCCAGCAAAAATATCCTCGAGCACCATGTTTTCCATGAGCGTCGTCTTGCCCATACCAGTCTTACCGATCACATACACGTGCCGACGACGATCATCTGTCTTGATACCGAACTTCCGTTTTTGATTACGAAAATTCGTCTCGCCAAACAACGTGACTTCGTTCTCGTGATCGTGATCGTATGGTTCGACGATGTACGGTTCTAACATAGTTTAAGCGAAGGGCAAATTTTCTGGACCTTCATCATTCGCCACCCTACCATCTTTATCGCGCTTGATGTGAGGAAAATGTTCCTCGGTGGGCAACGAATGTGGCGGTTCCGCACGCTTCGAATCGGTCTTCTTCACGAGCGGTGCTTTCACCGTCGACATTGGGAAGTGATAAATAGTTGCGAGCTCTTCGATGTTCAACGGGAACCGTGGTGCGCCGTTACCACTGCGATTCTTGAAATTGCGCACAAGTTTTCCCTTGAGAGTGTTCTCGCTCCAACGCTGCCAAAAATAATCGCCCTTCGGTGTGACCGGACCGTATCCTTTAAACGCGTTCATGTGCACTGCGGAATATTGACTCATTGCGCCCTTGAGGGACACGTAGCGTCCTTTCGTAAACACATCGCGACGACCCGCGTACACCACGCGCATTTTGCACATGAATCCGATCTTCGACAATTTGCGTTGCACCAGCTCAAGCACTTCGCGTTCGCCAGGAGAGAGCGCCATCATTTTCGGTTGCTCTGGTTTTTTTTCTGCAGCCTCAGCACTCCCCACTCCCGCGAGCTGCGCACCAGCTTCTTTTACAATCCAAAATGGTGCAGTGACCACTTCGCCGATCATCGACTGCTTCACGGGTTTTTTACGACCGAGAATTTTGTCGACGATCTCTTCGCCTTTTTTCTGCCATGATTCATCGGTTGGAGTGACAAGAATCTGAAACCACATCTGTTCACCGGGTTTCAACTGCGAAAACACCTCGAGTACAGACGACATCGGATCCTTAAACGTCATCACTTCTGCGGCGGAATGCTCGAACTGTTCGTACGTGCGGATCGGATACGCTCCCGGTTTTTTCAACACAAACTCTGTACCGAAGCAATCCCAATCAGGATGCGGAAAAGTTGTCGGTACTTTGTCGGTGTAATCAACGACTTCGGTAATTTCTGCGTCAGGATACTGCGCGTAAATCGACGACTCGACTAAATCACGAAATTTTTTCGGACAGTGCACCAAATACTGAATGTATCCACCGATCGATACTAATTCAAAACTAAACGTCGGTTGAAATTTTCCGAGCCAATATTTTTCAAACTTGTCGAGGCCGGAGTATGCGCCGGAAAGATGGCTAAAAATTTGCTCAACAGCTTTCGGTGTTTGCTCGTTCAGTCGTGGAATGTCGAGCGCAAGTATGGTGTAACTGATACCCGCTGCAAACTTTTCTTGCCGCGACTGCACCCACAAAAGCCAAAATCCATGGATGAGAACGATCAGCATCGGAATCCATCCCCCATCCAAAAAAAGCCGCACAAGGATGAGCGGAAATGGCAGGCTCCCTAACTGAATAAAATAGTCGTAGTTGAAGTTGATCGTTGGCATGTGGCTAGATTGAGCCAAAATTCCTGTCTATCTGGCACTCCATGATACTTAGATAGTCTAGCATAAATAAGGCACAAAATCAACTCTCGTCAGCGTGACAACGTTGGACCCAGTCATTCGTGAGACCGTAAAAACTGCCTAAACTCGTATGCAGTTTTTACGCATCGAACAGTCTCACGGTATGACCAGGCCCAACGTTGTCACCGAGACTCGTTAACAACTACCAAGCACTGCCCTTTGTGAAGGGCAGTGCTTGGAAATGTAAAATTACTTTTAAAAATATAACAATGCATCGATTACATAAAAAACGCCGCCATGCGAAATGCTTGGCGGCCTTGGGTGGTGTACAGATGTTTCACGCAAGTGCGGTGAAACGTTTGTGCAGTGCGTACGCATGCACGGCGACGAAGAGTATGTAGAGCGCGGAAACGAGCGGACTACCGAACGCGTAGACGACCGCGAGAAGCGCTCCGTGCGCAGCGACTGCGGATGATGCGATCTTCCCCTCTTTTCCGAAACCGAGTTCTCGCGCGAAACGATCGGTTGCGATCATCGCGCAGAAACTGAGGTCGGATGCGATGATCCATGCACCAGAGATCATGCCGCTGAAACCAACGACTAGCCACGGCACCGCGAAGAACGCGCTTGCGACAGCCCAGAGGCCGGCCGCAACACCGAAAAGCGTACGATCGTTGTCTTCACGGACGCCGAGCGCGCATCCGACGAGAAGCGCGACGACCGACGAGACCACGGCGGCTCCGAGCCCGTCCATCACTGCGAACGCATGCAACGATGAGAACGTCAACGTAGCGAAGACAAACGGCGCGAGAAACACTGGTGAACATGCGCCAGTCGGTGCGCGAGTTTCAGGAACAGGGTCGTTCATGGTCGACTCCTTTCTCTACTGTAGTGACGGATCTTGCGGCGGAAGCGCTGGCTTCCTACTCGCCACCAGGCCCCAAACGATCGCGGCCGCTACACATGTGGCGATCGTGGGCAGCAGGCCGCCGATGATCATGAGAACAAGAAGTGACAGGATTGCAGTACCGACCGCGGTCGCGGCTTTGAACCACGAGAGACCGAACACCTTGTGACCGATCAGGATCGCGCAACACTTTCCCGCTGCCGAAATGGCGAGGAGAGCGAGAACGAACGCCAAGGACAATCCAGTGGACACATTGCTCGTGATCGCCTTTTCGAACACGGGGAGGAGCGCACCAAAAAGGGTGAGCGCGCTCATGCCCGCGCAAGTCGCGGCGGCGATTGTGCTCAGAAGCCGTCGCTTCGTGAAGAGTGCGATGGGCACGAGTGCGAAGATAGCGAGGAGTGTGACGATGTAGATGGCAAGGACTGCGGTGGATTCCAGCGCCAGCCAGATTCCGACAGCGCATAGCGCAGGAACGATGAACGTCATCACGCTCGCTGGCCACCCAGCCTCGAACCCAAAGATGAGGGTCAATACAAGCGGTGTCGCTGCGGTGCCGATGATCGGCGCGAGCGCGACTATCGAGGAAAAGAACCTTAGCCATTGCTTCATCGTTGAACTCCTTTGCAATAGGGTATGCGCACAATAACGGTCGAGGCGGCAAAGGTCAATTCTTGCCACATTGTCATTCCGGACTTGATCCGGGACCCAGTCCTTTCTTGTCATCCTGAACTTGATTCAGGACCCAGTCCTTTTCTTTGTCATTCCGGCCTCCGAGCCGGAATCCAGAAAATAAAAAGACCAAACGATTTCCGTTTGGTCTTTTTTTACGTTTCTGGATTCCGGGTCACGGCCCGGAATGACAAGAAAGGGAGATGCGGCTCGATTATCTCCCCGACTTTTTCTGCATCGCCACGAGCATCGGCGAGGCGAGGAAGATCGATGAGTACGTACCGGCGATGAGACCGATGATCAATGTAAACGCAAAGTAATGCAGCGACTCCCCTCCCCAGAAGAAAATCGCGACGAGCGGAAACACCGCAGTGAGCGAAGTGTTGATCGAGCGCGAAATCGTTTCGTTCACACTTCGTTCAACGATATCCTCAAACGATCCGCTGGTTTTGAGCAAGTTTTCGCGGATGCGATCGAACACCACGATCGTATCATGCACAGAAAAACCGAGCACGGTAAGAATCGCCGCAACGAACGAAGAGTTGATCTCAGCGTTCACAAATTTACCGAGCAACGCGAACGCGGCGAGCGGAAGTAGCACATCGTGCAACACACCGACGATCAGCGTCGCGAGTCCGTATTTCCATGATGCGACCGGTCGCGATACTTTGCGGAACGCGTAGGCGACGTAGAGTGCGATCGCGATCAGCACGAGCGAAATCGACCAGACCGCTTTCTTGCGTAGCTCATCGCCGACCGTTGGGCCGACCGATTCGAAACGATGTTCGGTCACGCCACCGAATTTTTTGTCGAGCGCTTGGCGTACCTCTTGATGCTTCGTTTCATCGAGCGTTTTCGTGCGCACAATCATCTCTTTATCGCCGATCGTTTGCGCAACCGATTCATTCACGCCATGCGCTGCGAGTTCTGCAGAAACTTCTGAAGGTGCCGGACGCGTTCCTGCAAACTCGATCTCGCTGAGCGATCCACCGGTGAAATCGATACCGAACTTCAACGGACACGTGAACAACACAACTATCGCTGCAGCAACGAGAACGCCTGAGACAGAAAACCAAAGATTACGATTTTTGATGATAGGAAGATGCATATCACTTTTTCATCTCAGATGAAGATTTCGGCATGTGTAAACCAGGAAGATATAACCACTCTGCTTTAAAGACCCGCCACCCTGCAGCAAGACGGAGCAATGTACGACTCACAGTGATCGCAGAGAACATCGACACAAGCACACCAATCGCGAGGTTGAACGCGAATCCTTTGATGAGCGAGGAGCTCGTGTAAAACAGAATCGCACACGAAATCAGCGTGGTGAAGTTGGAATCGCGAATCGAATTCCACGCGCGCTTGAACCCTTCATCGATCGCGGAACCGAGCGTGCGGCCGCGCAGCAACTCTTCTTTCATGCGCTCAAAAATGAGCACGTTCGCATCGACCGCCATACCGACCGACAAGATGAAGCCGGCGATACCGGAAAGCGAGAGCGTCACGTGAAGCAATTTGTAGAGCGCAAGGTTGATCGCAGTGTAGAGCGAGAGCGCAAGAATCGCGATCGCGCCAGGCAAACGATAGTAGAGCAACATGAAACACGCGACGATCAAGAATCCGATGAGTCCCGCGCGCAAACTCATGTCGAGCGACTCACGTCCGAGCGACGCACCGACCGACTGCTGACTTTCAAGCGCGATCGGCACCGGGAGTGCACCCGCATTTAGTCGCTGCGCAAGCGTCTTCGCTTCAGCGATCGTGAACTTGCCGGAAATCACCGCACTGCCGTCAGTGATCGCTTCCTGCACAGTCGGCACACTGATCGCTTGCCCATCAAGGAAAATCCCGACAGGCTTGCCGACGTTTTGCGTCGTGATATCGGCGAACAATTTTTTTCCTTCATCATTAAATTCAATGCCGACCTGCGGCTCGTTGGTTTGCGAATGAAACTGCAGCGTTGCACGCTTCAAATGTTTTCCGGAGAGCTGCGTATTTTTCCATGGATCTGGCGACGGCAAATAATCCGCAGCAACCTTCGTTTTCACAAGGATCCGCGCGAGGTGATACTGGTACACCGGCCGCTCATCAAGTTTGTAGATGAGATGATATCCGAACGGCGACTCGACCACGTCGGAGATTTTTCCTTTCGCAAGCGCGAACGCCGCGTCTTCGAATGGCGGAACCATCGCGCCCTTGCCGAAGAATCCGAGATCACCACCCTTGTCCTTCGAACCAGGATCGTCAGAGTTCTCTTTTGCAAGCGAACCGAAATTGCCCGGAGTGGCCTTTGCCTTCAAAGCATCCACGAGTTTTTTTGCTTCATCTTTGGTGCGCTTCTGTGTACACCGCGTCGCACCGTCCCAACAAATAAGGATGTGCGATGCATCGACCTCCTTGCCGTTATCTTTCCTCTCCAAAAATTTCACGACGTTCTGCCCGCCCGCCGACACAAGCATCGGCACGACACTGCCAGGCTGCACGTTCTTCGCCTCGACCGCGTCGATCAGTGCAGCATACGGACCGTTCTCATCGACAAGTCCGAGATCACCCGCGCTGTCTTTTGTATCCGCATCTTCAGAGGACGCCTTAGCGAGCGCGCCGAAGTCCGCGTCTTTCTTCAGCGCATCCTTTAATACCGTAGACACGCGCTTTTGCGCATCGGCGTTATATGTCTCCATCAATTTTTTTTCATCGGGAGTGAGCGCCCGCACCGGTTTATTGTCGCCGGGTTCTTTGAATTCGAGAATCGGCGTCTCGCCGATAAG
This sequence comes from bacterium, assembly GCA_023246225.1. Classification (GTDB taxonomy): domain Bacteria; phylum Patescibacteriota; class Patescibacteriia; order SG8-24; family SG8-24; genus JAHFIV01. The sequence continues at coordinate 220 of JAHFIV010000018.1, read as the reverse complement.
TTTGATCGCCTGGTTGATGTCTTTTACCCCAGCGAGGTCGACGATCAGTCGCCATGCGCCCGCGGACCGATTCACCTGCACGAGCGGCTCGGACACACCGAACGCGTTCACACGACGTTCAATCACATCGCGCACGCCCGACATCGATGCAGCACGATCGCTCTCCGGCACATTTTTCATGTCGGCGACGTACACGAGGTGCGTGCCTCCTTGCAGATCG
>JAHFIV010000017.1 GCA_023246225.1 bacterium | reverse complement strand
TGCAAGGGATAGCATTAACCATGTATCCCTTGCTCTTTTATATGGTGGTTGTTAAGGTTCGGCAGCGTTCATTGTGATTTTGGGGGACCCTCCTCAAAACTCTCTTCCGGCAGGAAACGGCTATTTTTCCCGTCCACTTCGTCACCGTGCCTCAACGATATAGTCATATCGTTTGCGGCCCGTTGCCAAAGTGGACAGAAAAAATATCTCGTTTCCTGCTTCGGAATATAGTTTTTCAGAGGTTTCCCTGCAAGGACTGGTCGTGGAAAAAAAGAAGATTCGCATTCCTGCGGAAGAAGTAAAAGCAGCGCTCATTCTTTCGCTGCGCTGTTCGATGGATGAGCTTGCTGAGATTTCGATGATAAAACGGAGAAAACAAAAAATTGTAAACGTGTGGACCGCGATCTCTTTCATGCTTTCCATTCTTGCAACGTTGTTCTTCATCAGATCGACGGTGATTGGTGACCTGCACCCCGTTGCGCTCATCATTGGGTTCCTCGCCGCGATACTTTTGCCACTCCCGGTAGTGCGTCTCAGCAATTATCTGCGAAAACAAAGACGGATCATTGTGATCGCCTATCTTTTCAAGAAAGAGCGCGAGACTAATGCTTCCAAGTAGATCGCACCGCCAAAGATGGCGGTATTTTTTTGACAGAAAATAAGCTTATTTAAATAAACTGGTAGAGAAATTTTTGACAGCATGGTATTCTGCAAGTTATATGGAGATCCCTCACGTGCTTCAACAGCTCGGCCTCACTGATAAGGAGATTAAAGTGTATGTTGTTCTTCTTTCTGGCGGCCCATCCTCAGTTCGTAAGCTGGCAAAGGAATGCAACCTTAATCGTGGCACGACGTACGAGGCACTCAAAAGTCTGCAACAACGATCTCTGATCGGGATGTATCAAAAACACAAGAAGCAATTTTTTGCGGCAGAGGATCCAGAAAAACTTCTCGAGGTTGTCGCGCACCGAGAGCAATCGATTTCTTCGTTAAAACGTTCGCTCGCGGAAGCGCTTCCCGAGCTCCGCTCTCTTCACGTGCATGGCGGGACAAAACCTACGGTAAAATATTACGAAGGCACGAAAGGTATCGCGATTATTCTGGACGATGTACTCCGAACGATGACAGAGAGCGTTGATAAAACTTATCGCGCATATTCCTCACTTGCTCTGCGCGAACATCTCTATAAAGAATATCCGCACTTCACGAGAGAGCGAGTAAATCGCCATATCAATGTTCGAGTGATTGCGGTCGGTGCAGGAGGAGAAGATCAAGCGTTTGCTGAACGTCGATGGCTTTCAAAAAAAGAAGGGTCACCGACGTATTCGATTATCTACGGACCAAAAGTAGCGTTTTTTTCGCTCGATGCGAACAGCACGCCACTCGGCGTGCTCATTGAAGACGCATCGGTCGCCGCGACAGAGCGAATGATTTTTGATCATGTGTGGGAATCGCTCGCTCCTTCACTTCAGGCTAGTGCAACGAAGGCGACGGCTCCAACAAAAGTACTCGTATGAAATCGATTATCACCATGGGTGGAGGCACGGGGCAGTTTACGTTGCTTTCTGGCCTTAAAAAGTATCCGGTACACCTTACTGCGATCGTTTCGATGGCAGACGATGGCGGATCGACGGGCGTACTGCGTGACGAGCTCGGTGTGCTCCCGCCCGGCGACATTCGGCAGTGCCTTGTTGCGCTGTCTGAAGCAGAGAATATCATGCGTGAGTTATTTAACTATCGCTATGATCAAGGTGGATTCAAAGGACACAACTTCGGTAATATTTTTCTCTCCACACTCGAAAAAATTACCGGCAGTTTTGAAGAGTCGGTACGTGTTTCGGGGATGGTACTCGCGATCCGCGGCCTCGTCGTTCCGGTCACAACGGGGAACGTCGCGCTCGTTTGCGGTCACGGTGATAACGCTTGTGTCGGAGAGCACGCACTCAGTATCGCAACGATTGAAGAAAAGCACACACTTCGACTTGAACCAGCCGCCTATGCAAATCCAAAAGCGGTCGCTGCGATCGAATCTGCTGACTGTATCGTGATCGGCCCTGGCAATTTATATTGCAGTATACTTCCAAACCTTCTCGTCAAAGGAATTCCCGAAGCGATCGCGCGTTCAAAAGCGACGGTCGTATATAATTGCAATTTAATGACGAAGCGTGGGCACACTGACGGATTCACCGTGAGCAATTTTGTTGATGAGATTGAGCGGTATATCGGAAAGGGGAGAGTTGATTGTGTCACCTACAATAACGGCGCGATCGATCCAGAATTGATTGAAAAATATGCCGCAGAAGGTGCGCCGGTGCTACCACCAGAACAAGGATTTATAAGTGGCGACCTTATTCCGCTCGGAGCGGATCTTGTAAGTGCGCGTCCATACATTCAAAAACCTGGCGACCCGCTCCGTCGAACCCTTATTCGTCATGACTCTGACGCGCTCGCAACGTTGATTATTGAGCGCTGTCTTAAGGGACTTTAGTAGTATGCACCGACGAACCATTTTTATTTTTGTCGTCGCAGGTTTGATGCTGAGTGTTGCGGCTGTCGCAACAATTTTTTTGCCCACAACAGTACAAAATACCGGCAGGCATGGCATGCACATCGGTCCAGAAAAATGGCGGGGCACAATTACCATTACAGGTGATGTTCTTCTTCTTGGTGATCTCTCTATCGATCCGGGTACCACAGTACGATTCGAAGTCGGTGACGATCAGCACAGTGGTGACGAGGTGCTGGCTGATGGATACAACGATAATGATCCGACGCGACTACTCGCGTACGGTAAGACGCACAGCAACATCATCGTGTTGGGAAAAGTCATCGCGATCGGATCAAAGAACGCTCCGATCATTTTTACCTCCGCGAGCACCACACCGCATCTCGCCGATTGGGAAGCGATTATTTTTAATGGTGATGGGAGCATCATCGATAGTGCGGTGGTGGAGTATAGTCGTAACGGAATCAATCCGATCGGTGACCAGTCGCATAGTATGCTCAGGCATAATGACATTCGTCATACGATGTGGGGAGGAATTTCATCTGGGCATTCTTCAGTGCGGGTGATCGATAATCATATTTCCGACTGCGGACACGAAGGGGTCGATGTGCAGGGAGGCGATCAGATTGTGCGGGGAAATGTGATTGAAGATTGTCATGCGGGGATTGTAATTCTCGGGGGTTCCCCGACGGTAGAAAATAATGTGATTCGAAATGCGGGAGACGATATTCATGTTGTAGCCGGTGCGACTCCGAAGATGTCCGGAAATACTTTTGTACCAGCACCGCCTGATTCTAGTCGTGAATGGCGTTACGATAATTTTGCATATACGATGTATTGAAATAAGGAACCTCCTCAAAACTCTCTTCCGGCGGGAAACGGCTATTTTTCCCGCTCCGGAATATAGTTTCTCAGAGGTTCCATAGACTGCTATGAAATTTTTGTTTGATCTCGATTACACGTTGCTTGATACGGAAAAATTTAAGAAGGCTTTGATAGCAGCGATCGTTTTTGTTGGTGGGCCGAGCGTAGAAGATTGCGAGTCGGCGTTTAGTGTCGTGACGGAAAAAATGGGTATGTTCGATGCGGACAGTTTTTTTCATGAATTGAAAGATACTTTTTTTAGTGATCAGGCAGCGATCGAGGCGCGCGTGGCGTTCGATCGCGTACTCACGGAGACGGCGCAGTATTTGTATCCCGAAGCGAAAGAATTACTTGAGGCGCTTCGAAAGCACGACGGAGCCGTCGTTGATCTCATGACATTTGGCAATGCTGCATGGCAGAGAGCGAAAGTAGAACATTCTGGACTCGCAGAATTATTCGACGAAACAATATATACCGAGAAGGATAAGGGAGAGAGGCTGCGCGACGCAGGTCGAGGGCAAGATCTGGTGATCGTTGTAAATGATAACGGCGAAGAGATACAACGCATGATCGCAGTGGCACCTGAGTACACGTATATTCTTAAAAAAGGACCGAAGCCGGTTCCGGCTGAAGTCGTTTTCTTGCCAACAGCGTCAACGATGCAAGAGCTTGCACTGCAGCTTGGAGAACAGACCGGCTGGGATTTGTTGCGGGAGATACAAGAGATACGCGAGAATCAAGAGAGGGAATCCAAACTTTTTCGAAAGTAGTAGATATGCGTTACATTACTGATTTTCACATTCATTCCCGTTATTCTCGGGCATGCTCGAAAAATTTAACGCTCTCGAATCTCGCGGCATGGGCGGCGGTAAAGGGGATTGATGTACTTGCGACATCTGATTTTACGCATCCGATGTGGCTGAAAGAGATTGAGGAAAAATTGGAACCTGCCGAAGAAGGATTGTTTCGGCTTAAGAAGGCGTATCTTAAAGAGGATGGTGAGGGAAATTACGAAGCGGCTCCGAAGGTTTTGAATGCAAAACCGGTTCGGTTTGTTCTCGCGACCGAAGTATCTTGTATTTATAAGAAGAACGGACGCACACGACGACTTCATTTGCTCATCTTTGCACCATCGGTCGTTGCGGCAAAAAAAATTATCGCTTCGCTTGAACATCTTGAATGTAATTTGCGCTCAGACGGTAGGCCGATTCTCGGTCTAGAGGGAAAAGAGATTTTAAAAATCGCACTTGAAGCTGATTCTCGTTGCATGGTAGTACCAGCGCACGCATGGACACCGTGGTTTTCGGTTTTCGGTTCAGAATCTGGTTTTGATTCTCTGGAAGAGTGTTTTGAAGAACTCACGCCACACATTCATGCGATTGAAACTGGTTTATCTTCAGATCCCGCGATGAACGGTCGACTTTCCAAGCTTGATAACGTGATGTTGATTTCAAATTCTGATGCACACGGACTTCGCAATCTCGGTCGTGAAGCGAATGTTTTTGAACTTGAATCCCCGAGTTACGATGCGATCATGAATGTGCTGCGTAAAAAAGATCGCGCACGATTTCCATTTACGATCGAGTTTTTTCCTGAGGAAGGAAAATATCACGTGGACGGACATCGTGCTTGTGATTTTTCCTGCGAGCCAGAAGAAACCGTGCGAAGAAAAGGTGTGTGTCCAAAGTGTGCAAAGCCACTCACGCGTGGTGTGCTCGGTCGCGTGTATGCCCTTGCGGATCGTGATCAAGCGAGTGGTGTTACACACGCGCAACCGTCCAAAGCGATCGTTCCCCTCGAGGAGATCATCGGTGAAACTCTGGGAAAGGGAAGGGTATCGAAAGCTGTTTTTGTGCAGTATTCAGCGATGATTTCTACGCTCGGTTCGGAGTTTGATGTTTTGTTAAACGTTTCTCGTGAGCGTATCGTGTCGGAAACAAATGAAAAAATTGCTGAAGCGATTCAGCGAGTACGCGAAGGAAAGCTGCACATTCTTCCAGGATATGACGGTGTGTATGGAACAGTCCGAATTTTTTCAGAACAAAAAAAGAAAAATCAAACACAATTAGAACTTTAGAAAAGAAAAACGATCGGACTTTCGTCAGATCGTTTTTCAGAGAAGGGGAAAGCTTACGCTTTCTTCTTCTTTTTTGCCGCCGCCTTCTTCTTTGGAGCGGCTTTCTTTGCTTTCTTTTTTGCCATGGTGCTCACCTCCTTTTAGAGCGAGATATTGCGATCGAGTCGCGCATGATGTATGCGCAACGTGATCGACTTTAGAAGCATGGGCGCTCTTATCAATGAGTATACTACATTTTTTTCCTGTCAACAACAATTACGCGTGTCAAGATCGCATCGCGCAAATAAAATTACATAATTTTTTTTTATTTACTTCTTTCATCGTCATTTTTTTCTTCTTAGTATTGTCATTCCGGCCTCCGATCCGGAATCTAGAAAATACAAAAACTAAACAATTTTCGTTTGGTCTTTTTTTACGATTCTGGATTCCGGGTCACGGCCCGGAATGACAAAGAAGGAGGTCGGAATGACAAAATGAGATGATAATGCGATAACAAGAGAAAAAATTTTTCAAATAAAAAATCGCGGCCCGGATGGTTAGTCCGGGCCGCGAAAAGAAAGTTGGGGTGGAGGCGCCGGGAATCGAACCCGGGTCCAAGAGTAGCTTTGGAAAGGACTCTACGTGTGTAGCTCTTCTCGGCTCGAGCGGCCTTGCCGGATTTTATGCTCCTGCGGGCAGATCACGTCAATCTTAGCTCGTGGTAACCATGAAACTCCACGAGAGCATCCTCATTTTTTGTCGTCCGACCCGCACCCCATGAGGCGCAAAGTGCGGCGGACGGACCGAGGTTGTCGGTCAACTTGGCTGTTAGGCCGCAGTTACGGGGTTGCCCATTTTTACGTTGCCATGGGCGCAACGACACGCATCCTTTCGTCTTCTTCCCTTGTCGAAACCATTTCGCCCCCTTTTGGGGATTAGTGTAAGTAGAGAGCCCCCGGACGTGATGTCCGGGGGCTCCTCGTGATGCGACGTCGTGCTACGACGTCGTTGCGCCGCGCGCCTTGGACTCGGGCTTCTTCGGCCGGGCCGGGCCGGGCGACTGCGCGTCCGCGCTCGAGGAGGGAGCCGACGTGCCAGCGCCCTTGAAGCGGCCGAAGAACTTCTGCTTCCTGACGCGAGCCTCCTCCGTCTTCTTCGCGTCCTTCGCCTTCTGCTCGGCGAGCTGCGCCTCGGTGGCCGCCCTCGTGGCAGCCCGCGTGGCGTTCTCGCTCGCCTTCGCCTCGAGCCGGACGAGGGTCGCGGTGAAGGCGTACGTGTGCACGCCCTCCTCGCGGCAGTCGCGCCCGTGCTTCGCGCAGAGGACGAAGTCGCCGAGGTCCTTCACCTCGACGGGCCGCCCCTCGAGCGCCGTGCTGATGGCGCTGAGGTTGGGGAGCCACGCCCCGTTCTGGGCAAGCCTCGTTCCGCACCCATCGAAGGTGCACTTCAGCTGGATGTCGTCGTAGATGGACATGACTACTCCTGTACAGAACACGATGTGATCGAACCTGTCAGTGCGTACACAGAATTGCATACGTACCCGGCCTCGTCGGAAGCATCAAATCATCAATGATTCTGACCAGGCCTGGTAAGGGGCCTCTACGAAAGTATATTCCGAAGCTGAAAACGACAGATTTTTTTCGCATGGTGCGAGGACGCGCCACAAACGATATGGAGTATCGTTGAGGACGCGGCATCGTAGCGTGCGGAAAAAATAGGCGTTTTCAGCCGGAAGAGACTTTTGTAGAGGTCCCTAACAATAAAGAACAAAGAACCATAGCAGATTTCGGCGACTTTGTCAAGGTGGTGTCCTTATGGGGTCCTTATTTTAAGCTCGGATTCACAGGGGATTGAAGAGGCGGCCCGGGTATGTTCCGAGCCGCCTTATTCTCCCTTTAATGCGGCGTGGGAGAAGTGTCTTGGTGGACGCCGGCAGCAGGGAGCAGGCCCTCGCGGATCAACTCGCTCCGAACCTCGCGGGCCAGAGGACGAGTGAGTGTTGCCATGTTCGGTCGCAGCATTTTTCCGCACCCCTTGCAGGGTGGGAGGGTGCCGAGGAATCCCATGCGAATCCCTTCGCGTGGCGATTTGTGCGGGCGGTTTCGATGCCTGCACTTGCTGCACGTGATCACGAACGGTACACAGAATATTCTCATTTTTTCCTCCGTGGTGGTGTGTGGAACCCGTCAGAACTATCGAGATTCTCAATGGTTCTGATGGATCTCCGTGCCGAAAAGGCACAGAGACGTGAGGGTGAAAAAGTGGGCGCGGTGCGCACGAATTGCAAATCGGGGACAATTAACGCTGACGGCTTAGGACTTATGGCTTAACGCTCAAGGCTCGAAGCTTACGCTCTGAACTCTGACCGCTTTAGACCGTGTCGTTGCCGAGATCGATGATTGTTTTTAGAAGAGCGTCGCCGCTCGTTCTATTTTTTTCGATCGGTCCGATCCGGTGCGTGTGCCGGTGAAGGCACATTCACTTTTTCGAACTGTCACGAAACCCAATATGTTCTCCATGCGCACCGCCCCAGGCCGCTACGCCGTGGACCGAGGAGCTGCGGGCTCCTTCCAGTCCACAGGCGTGACGTGGTTGGACCGCTCGACGGCGTCGTTGAGACGCTCGAACAGGTCACGCAGCTTGTCGAGCTCGGCGACACGCTTTGACTCGGAGAGCGCGGACACGTAGGTGACCTCGCGGACGCGACGAACCGGACGGCCGGCATCGTCGTAGTCGACCTCGCCAGCGCAGCGCTCGACACCCGCACGAAGGTGTAGTGTCGGGAGCCACGCGAGCTCGGCCTTGGTCTCCTGGAGACGAAGGATCGCTGCGGCGACCGTCATCGACTCTCCGTCGACCTGGACCTTTGCCGTCGCGTTGGCGACGTCGACCGCGGCCTTGAGGCTGACGAGCTCGGCGCGAACCTGCGCGACGTCACCGCGCAAGGTGTCGAAGTCGAACTCCGGCTTGGCGCCCTCGACGTAGCTCACGACGCTCGCCGCGCGGCCTTGCAGCTCGCCCATGCGACCCTTGAGCTTTTTCACACGACGCAAAGCTTGAGAAACAGTGAACTGTGCCATGGTGCTTATCCTTGGTGTGGAGCAGGTCCTATCCTGCGTTCCCTTCGGAATCGAATTGGGTTTCGATCCCAGAGGGAACGTCGGATATTCTGTATGCGCCAACCGAGGAAGGATCGATCTGTCTGGTTCCTCCCAGAAATCTCGCAATGATGCGGGACTTGTGCGAGGAGACAAACGAGCGTTTGTCCCAAAGCTTCTGTACAACGGTGACCGCTTGACACGTCGTTCGTGAACGACGTGTCTTGTTAGGCGCCCCGGAGCTTCCCCGGAGTATTACTTCCTCGAACTTCCTCAAAACTCTCTTCCGGCGAAAAACTTTTCGTTCGAAACATAGTTTCTCAGAGGTTCTTTTAACGACTGGATTTGTCGATCGTTGCGGCGTTACTGCCCGAGGGCGCGGAACGTCGCGTCGATGTCGTCGATCTCTTTGCGCATCGTGAGGAGGCGCGTTCGCTCTTCGGCGTTCAGGCCGCGCGGCTGAGTCCTCGTCTTGAGGATGTCCTTGCCTGCGCGATCCTGTCCGACGACGGTCGCGGTCTGTGTGACCTGCGCACCGAGCAGAGCGAGAGCGGAGATCTCGGAGCGAAGTTCCTGCTTTCGCTCGCGCAGGGCGGCGAGGTTGGCAGCAACGAGTGGGGACATGCCGTGTGAAGCGGCTTGTCGGGGTGGGTGGTGGGGGTGGTGGTTTCGCATCGCGCTGATGCCATGACCGGATCATGAACTCAGCGCGATGCGAAATTGTTCCTCCCATGAGATCTCGATGGTGTTCGAGAGCTCGTGGAAGGGGCCCAACGCAGACAAGTCTACGCTGGGCTCCCGAGAAGAGATTTGCGGTGCCCTCTTTGTCAAGGAGGACTTCTTGACTCCACTGCATGCGTTCGCATGCTTTGGGAGTCTGGTCAGTCTCTCCGAATTCCTCTGCGGTGAAGCAGAGTCCAAAATTCGGAAAGTTAAATCACTGGCTCCGGAAGACAGTGATACGCCTGGCGCCCGCAGCTTTCGCCGCGCACCTTGCGTCCCTATCCCAGGATTGGTACCCGGGTCTGTCCTTTTACGTGAGGACTCCGCTTTGTGAAGAAGATTCGGTGTGCGGGGAGGTGCGTGCTCCTCCCCGCCTCAGCTCCCCCCGACAGGGGAACGGTCTCGCCTTCGCGCTACGCGCGCGAGTCGAGTTCGTCGGTGTGCGTCGGCACCGACATCGCCTGGCCGTCACCGTTGGCCTTGCGAGACTGGGCCGTTAGCCCAGCTTTGATTTTGTGAGAACGCCCTTGAGCGTCCCCTCTTGAGGCGGTCATGTATCGTGGACATGATCGACTCGAGAGGGTGGGTGAACTGAGAGCATCAGTTCACCCGAAGAACGTACGGGTGTTTGTTTGAGTGTTCGGCGACACCCCTGCAGAAGTCCCTAAAGACCTGCGCGCGGGCCGTACCCCACGCCATCCGACCGGCCCGCATCCTTATTCAGGAAGTCGGGCGACGCGAGACCTTTCGGTTTTGCGTTCGGTCGGATGCTGCAAAGAAGAATAAACGGTGCGGTCTGGTCGCGACGTTCAGACCGCTCACTCCCAAGCTGCCGTTGCCAACAGGGCTGGTTTGCTCAGTCAAGTGTCCTCGTCATGATCGAGGTTCGACATCGAGTGACGCCTTCGGGATCCCTTTGAGGGTTCCCACAGCGCATGGTGTCCGTCACACCTTACGTCGTTTTACGCAGTCCAGTTCCTTTCAGATCGAGGTTCTTGTGGACCTGCGACAGCGTGCTTGAGGCGCGTCGTCGGGATCCTGACCTTTTCCTAAGGACTAGTGACGAAGTTTCCTTCGCCGTTTTCTCCGGGTGAGGATGGAAACATTGGCGCCTGCGTGGCACCTGTTCCGTACTCTGCCCCGTGATGCGGAGTAGGGTGCGGAACAGGTGTTCCGATGACCGCCGAGAAAGAGGCGGGTTTTTCCTCTCCTGATTGAACGGTTGGGCGGGTTCCCTATAAAAATTCGGGAATATGGTTTCAGCCCATGTGCAATGCGAGGAGTGGACGGGAAGCCGCGTAAAGTCTCCTTGGGGGAGACCACGTGGCATGCGGACAAGCACGTCCCGTGTCCGACACTTTCTCGGCGGTCTTTTGTCGCTTTTGGATGGAAGGTTCTTGCCCGATGAATCACGTGAGTGATCATCTGACTTAGGACGTTACCACAGATCGAAAAGTTTGTCAAGTCCCCGGTATACATATTTGTCTCTTCTAAAGATTTCTTAGCTAATTTTAGCCAATTTTAAAAAGAATTATGTCCTAAAAAAAGTAGAAAAACATGAAAACAATAAAAAATAAAACGGCGCAGTTTTTCGTAAAAACATCCCTCTGCCCGTCCCTTTGGTGCCAGGCACCGGAGGGACAGGCAGAAAGTCATTTTGTACAGCGAGAGCTTGACATTTTTTCGTTTTTGTGGTAGCTTGAGGTGTTCCCTACACAGATCGGAGGTGTCATGGGAATGGGACCTGCTCTACCATCGAGCCGAGCAAAGAACGACGACACCTCCGCAACAAGGAGGCGCGTCATGGCCGGCGGATCCTAGATAACGTGAGCGACGAACTCCTCAAAAAGAAAAAGTACGAGAGACCGAAACACGCGGAGCCGCTGGCACCGCGCAAAGGAGACTCGCACGCTACCCGCACTACCCGGCCAATGGCCACCACAAGATCAAGATCTTTCTTCGCCTAGAATAACCACACCCATACCTTCAAGGAGAACGGGCAACGCACACCACGAACGATCTTCGTGTGCATCTCGGGCCCCGGCCCGCAACATCCCTCACGGGACGCGCTAACGGCTAGGATCCGCAACCCGCTCACAAAGGAGGCCACACATGCAGGGTGGAGGTTAGGAACGAGGGTTGCCCCGGACCGGTCTTCGACAGACCGGCGCCGGGGCACCCTCGAACCTTCTTCTTTTGGAGCTTGAAAAGGCGGCCGACACTCGTCGGCCGCCATTTTCGTTTTTTGTTATTCCAGTCCCACTCTTCTGTCATTCCGGGCCGTGACCCGGAATCCAGAAAAATAAAAAACCAAACGATTTCCGTTTGGCCTTTTTTACGTTCTGGATTCCGGCTCGGAGGCCGGAATGACAATATAAAGAGGGGGTCGGAATGACAATGTAGAGGTTGGAATGACAGGGGGGGGGTGGCACTATTTCGTACCTTTAATAGCGAGTTCAAAAAGAATGCGCATCGTTTTTGTGAGCGCTGGACTTTCTATAATCACGGAGTGCATTTTTCCTTCGAAAGTGACAAGCGCGAGTTTATCACCGTAAATGCCGATGTTCGATTTAAAATTTGAGTGATCTTTTGTAAGAAAAATTTGATCAGCGTTCGCTGGTTTTATATTCCGATTATCCCAATACATTCCCTGCACACGAGTGCCAGATTTTTTTGTGGCGTCACGCATCGCCCCGAGATCTTCGGACTTGAGAACCTTGTACATCGCTTCGATATCAGTGATTTCAAATGAACGTTTTGATTTTGTCTCGTGCATGTCTTCAATGATCGCATAGATGCCCTCTTTTCCTTCGAAGACGCGCACGATCGGACGTTCGCCACCCGCGCGAAGTTCGAGTTCAGGGATCGCTCGCTCTAAATCTTTGACGCGCTCGTGCACTTCGGCGTCGCGGCGCTTGGCGTAGGCGAGAAGTTTCGTCGGTGGTTCTGCGGCGTAGATGCGTCGCTTGCCGCGAAGTGCGTTCGACATCAAACTACGCGCGGTCAAAGCATCGATCGCGACATACACCGCTTGTCGAGAAAGTCCGGCTCGTTTGGCGAGTTCCAAAACCGTACCCGGCCCGTTTTCAAAAGCGGTCATGTATGTTTTGATTTCGCTGTCGAGCAACCCGAGCGATTGAAGGATGGGGGAGAGATCTTTCATAGCTTTTCTATAATACCATAATCGATGCGTACTGGCCGCCATTCGGTAGATAAAAAATAGATAGACCCCCCTCGGGATCTATCTATTGGCTGAAGCTGCTTATCGTATATTATTCTGCTGCAGCTTGTTTTGAACTTCGTGGCTCTTGATTCTTAAGACGTCTCGCGATGCGTTCGGCGAGCGCGTCGATCGCTTCGAGATAGCCGTCTTGATCGTCTTCAACGCTCGGAAGATCGGTTACGATTTCATCCGCCTTACCCCCATCTTCAATTTTTTTAGAATCGAGAGTGGCATCAAGCGTGACAATTTCTTCGTGTCCATCGACCGTCATCGTAATAAACGCATCAACGCCGTGAAAGACATCGAGTGGCGTACCGACCGCTGTGTAAGCTTGAATGGCATCCGGATCGTTTTTGGTATCGATACCAAGTTTTTCTTGGACCGCGATGAGCAGCTCACGAAAAAAATCTTTTGATGGATTCGCTGGGTCGGCCCAGGGCTGGTGCTTTTTTACGAGCTCCAACGCCTTATGCCACGGAAGCCATCCATTTTCTGCGGGCTGCATCGCTCTATAGTCGGCGAGGTATTTTTCGTCTCGTGTTCCCACCTGACTAAAAAGATCGTACTCGAATTCTTTGCCACTGTACGGGATTCCACTGGGTCCTTCGTATTCTCGTCTATGCATAGAATTCTCCACTAGTTAAGACAGTGTAGCATTTTTTTCTGATTCTGTCCATTGACGATTCTCCGTATTATGTTATCTTTGACCCCAGCATAGGCTTTGGGCCATTAGCTTAATGGTATGCCGCCTCGCCTGCGGGCGAGTACCAGGCGGCATACGTCGCAAAGTGCCGGCCGCCGCCGGATTCTTTCACAGTCTGGTCGCTAAGCGACCAGAAACGCCGTAAGCCGCGGCTATACGGCTTTCGTCGAGATGAGGCGGCCTTAGCCGCAACCTTTCACAGACTGGTCGCTAAGCGACCAGAAACGCCGTAGAGCATCTCGATCGCTCTCTTTTAATCACCACTCAAAGTTTTACGGGCCATTAGCTTAATGGTAGAGCACCCGGTTTGCATCCGGGAAACGAGGGTTCGATTCCCTCATGGTCCACCAGCCCGCTGAGCGGGCTTTCTGAAAAAGGAGGGCGGCGCTAAGCGCCGCTACGTTCGCGGGCCCGCTTAGCGGGCCAAGAGAGAGTTTGATGTTAAAAATAGTGCTTTTGATGAAAAAACGTTCCGCAGTACTGCGGAACGTTTTTTCATTTCTTCATCTACACTTAGGCTCTCCCAGCGGATCCAAAAAGTTCCATTTTATGTCGCACGACTTCTTTCGTCAGTTTTTTTGAAAGGCTGAGCAGTTTTCTTGGGTCAATCGTTGTATGATCTGAGACGATCGTTTCGCGCAGACCTGCGGTGAAAGCGATGCGGAGATCAGAATCGATATTGATTTTTCTGATACCCGCTTTGATTGCAGAGGTGATTTGCGCGTCGGGAATGCCGTTTGCACCCTCGAGACGGTTACAATCCTCGAGTTCGTTGCAGTAGTTTTTCGTTTTTGCGACGAGCTCCGGGGAGATTCCTGACGCGCCATGGAGCACGAGCGGAACTTTGACGAGCGCATCAATTTTTTTGAGACGTGCGATATCGAGTTGCGGTGTCGTTTTTGATTTATGTGCACCGTGCGCGGTACCGATTGAAATGGCGAGCGCATCGCAGCGTGTTACTTTTGCAAAACGCGCAGCTTCCTCTGGATTTGTGTAGAACGCTTCTTTTTCTGAAACACTCACCAGATCTTCAACCCCCTTGATCGCGCCGATCTCTGCCTCGACCGATGCTCCTTTGGCCTGCGCCCACGCAACCACTTTTTTTGTCGCCGCAACATTTTTTGTAAAAGGAAGAAGTGACCCGTCAAACATTACGGAGGTGTACCCTGCGGCGATCGCTTTTTTTATGAGCATCAAATCTTTCCCATGATCGAGATGCATCACAACCGGCACGGGCGCTTTTGCGGCGACGCGGATCATCGCAATGAGAAAATCCATCCCCGCATATTCGATCGCGCCTTCGCTTGTTTGCAAAATGACCGGGGATTTCATCTCCACCGCAGTTTCGATCACCGCTTGGACAATTTCAAGATTGTTTACGTTGAACGCACCGACCGCGTATCGTCCTTTTTCCGCCCCCGCGAGAATTTTTTTTAGTGTGGTGAGCATACTAGATTTTTTCCGGCTTGTTTGGAAATCGTTTGAGCATTTTTTGCATTTTGCTTTTCGTGAGCAAGCCTTCCTGTGGCCCGACGTATCCGAGCACTGACGCGGAGTTCGCGGTGCCCCACCGCATCGCTTCTGCGACAGTCTTGCCATGATGGAGCGCAGCGACGAACGCGGTAGCGTACGCGTCGCCACATCCGGTGCGCTCAACGACAGGCACTTCGAAAACGCCGAGTCGCAGAAATTGCTTGCCGTCGTAGGTGTAGGAACCGCGCGGACCGTCGGTGACTACCGCGATGTCGCAGCCAAGTGATTTGAGTCGCGTGATCAATGTTTTGATATCTTTCGTTGAATCACCCACGATCCGTTCAACCTCTTCTTTGTTTACGACCGTGATCCTCGATGCGTTGATGATCGGCTTCAATGCTTTCATGCCGAGCCTCAGCTGATGTGTGCCAGGCTGAAAACACAGCTGCACTTTATTTTTTTTCACATACGCAACCAGCGCGGTGTGCATCTTTTCGCTGCCCTTACCGAGCGATGTGTAGTACAGCCATTTTGCGGACGGAAGGTTTTTTGGAAATTGATAGTTGCGGTGTTCGTGAAAGACGAGAATAGTACGTTCACCACGGTAGTTCAAAACGGTTGAGTAGTTTGTGTCGCGTTTTTTATCGATCGCCACGAAATTCGTTGCAACACCTTCTTTTTTCCAGCGGTTGATGATGCTTGTGCCGACATCATCGTTGCCGACGATGCCGAGCATCGATGCTTTCATGCTGAGTCGCGATGAGCCGATCGCATTGTTTGAGCCATTGCCAGCGCCAGGAATTTTAATGACGCTTTCAACGGGAATTTTATCTGCATAAGTGAAGCAGAGCTGACAATCGTCTTTTCGAAGATTACATTGCACGCTCGCATCGTCCTCATTCATTTGTAAGAACACGTCGAGAGTTGCGTCGCCAACAGAAATAATGTCGAGCATACATTGAAGGTTAAAAGGTGTAGAGGTTTAAAGGTTAAAAGATTTTTTACGCCTTTATACCTTTTTACTCCCTCACCTTTCGTTTGAGTGCGCGTTTCGCGGCGGCTTTTATGTGCGTGACTCCCATTCCGAAGTGTTCGATCAGTTCGAGCGGAGTGCCAGACTCACCGAACACGTTCGGTACGCCGATGAATTCTTGCGGAGTCGGACGCTTGCGCGCGAGACACTCTGCGACTGCACCACCGAGGCCGCCGGTGATCTGATGTTCTTCAACGGTGACGATCGCGCCGCATTTTTTTGCTGCAGCAACGATCGCTTTTTCATCGAGCGGTTTAATAGTGGGGGAGTTCACTACCATCACATCGAGCCCTTCCTTCGCGAGTTCTTCTGCTGCGCGCAGTGCGCTGTGCGTGAGCGGTCCGCAAGCGATGATCGCGACGTCTGTTCCCTCGCGAAAGATGACCGCTTTGCCGATCTCGAACGGCATCGCCTCAGTCGTGAACACCGGTGATTTTTCGCGCGCCAAACGCAGATAGCACGGGCCTTCGTATGCCGCGATCGCGATCGTTGCTTTGCGTGCTTCGAGCGCATCGCACGGTGAAATGATCACGATGCCCGGAATCGGTCGCATGATCGCGATATCTTCGATCGCTTGATGTGTCGCGCCGTCAGGTCCCACAGAAACACCCGCGTGCGATCCGACAATTTTTACATTGACGTCGTTTAAACAAATATTCGTGCGCACTTGTTCCCACGCACGACCTGGGCAGAACATCGCATACGACGTGATGAACGGAATTTTTCCTGCGAGTGCGAGACCTGCAGCGCCGGCCGCAAGAAATTGTTCATGCACACCCGCTTGAATAAACCGTTCAGGAAAAAGTTTTTTGAAATCAAGATTGCGTGTCGACTCTGTGAGGTCAGCGCACATCACCACAACATCCTTATTGCGTTTTGCCGCTTCAACAACGCCAACTCCGTACCCATCGCGTGTCGGTTTTTGCGGAACGTCGAGAGCGAGCGCATTCTTTGCTAATTTTGGATGCAAGCGTTTCATACCTTGTGCTCTTTTTTCAGTTTCTTTTCGATCGCCTGAAGTTCTGCAAGCGCCTGCTCTGCTTCACCTGGTTTGAACGGCTGACTGTGCCAGAGATAGTTGTTCTCCATATACGAAACCCCACGGCCAGGGATCGTGTGCGCGATGATGCAGATCGGTTTTTGAAATGCGGCCTTCGCTTCTTCGAGCGCACGGCCGACATCAGCGATGTCGTTACCGTTACACTCGATCACGTGCCAGTTGAATGCGCGATATTTATCTGCGAGCGGATCGAGCGGCATGATGTCCTCGGTGTTGCCATCGATTTGAATGTAATTGCGATCAACGATAGCGATGAGATTGTTCAATCGATTTTTTCCTGCGAATAACACCGCCTCCCAGTGCAGACCAGACTCATGTTCACCGTCAGACGTTGCGCAATAGGTGCGCCATTTTTTTTTGTCCATGCGCGCCGCGTACGCGATACCCACCGCTTGCGCGAGCCCTGCACCGAGCGGGCCGGAGGTGGTTTCTGAACCGGGAAGTTTCGTGCGCTCCGGATGTCCCTGAAGACGCGATCCGAGTTGGCGCAGCGTCATCAATTCTTTGACGGGAAAATATCCCGCTTCGGCCATCGCGGCGTAGCGGATCGGACAGATGTGGCCGTTCGAAAGAATAAAACGATCGCGATTCGGCCAGTCAGGATTTTTCGGATCGTGATGCAGCTCATGAAAATACAGAACCGCAAAGATGTCGGCCATCCCGAGCGGTCCACCTTGGTGACCACTTTTTGCGTGCGCAACCGAGGTGATGACGTGCTGGCGAAGTTTGTTCGCGATCAGCTCTAATCGCTTGACGTCCTTTTCATGGAGATGTGGCATAGCTCTCCAATTTTAGTCCGTTTTCGGTTTATTCGCCAGCAGGTGTTGACTCTTTTTCTTTTCTAAGGTGAGCTGCTCCAAGCGATCTTTCAATCCCCGGAGGGAATCACATGATCACCACGGTACTTCTCGGCCTCGCAGCGCTGTTCGTGTACCTGCAAATCGGGTACTGGCTCGGCCACTTGTGCTGGTGGACATGGCGCACCACTGAGCGGAAGAAGCGTGTTCTTACGTTTTTGCTCTTCCCCATCTCGACGGTGTGCAGGATGACAGAAAAAGAAGTTGATCTGAATGCTTTTCCGTTTAACGTGGCTGAGTTTAAAGATTGTTCTGAGCAGCGAGTGACATACTTCGCGCTTAAATCGTTAACCTGGCCTTTCTCGTTGATCTGGAATTTACTCTGTGTGGCAGTCGTTTCTCCGATCATTCTGATCTCTAGGAGGGTTTCTCAACTCGACATATCTGCCACCGAAGCCATTTTTTTGCCATTTTTTCTTTTGACTGCTGGACCGAAAGTGCTAGTGATCAAGATTATCGATCTGGTGCGTGCGAGAAGGCTCGCATCCGAGACACGTACGCGTGTCGTCGAAGAATTCGTCGGGACTGCAGCAAGCCCATTCCTAACGAGCGACGATCGCACACGAGCAGAGGAGTATCGTAGGCTCTGTAAGGAATGCGATGACCTCGAGGGACAACTTGCGCCACGAAAAGCGAGATGTGCGGAGATCGAGGTCGAAGACGCGGCTACCCATGACGCGTTTCGTGACCTCCCCCAAGAAATGCGTCTTCCGAAAGCGTAACGAAAAACCCCTGACTACTTGGTCGGGGGTGTTTTTTATTCTGTCATCCTGAACTTGATTCAGGATCCAGTCACTCTTTGTCATTCCGGGCCGTGACCCGGAATCCAGAAACGTAAAAAAACAAAATTTGTTTGATTACTTTGTTACGTGGATTCCGGCTCGGAGGCCAGAATGACAAAAATGAGGGTCCGGAATGACAAAAGTGGATGAATTTTATTTGAGCATTTCTTTAAAAGATTGATACACAGCAGCAGGATCGTCTGCGTCGGTGATAGCACTTCCTACAACCACAACGTCTGCTCCAGCATCAACGATCGCACGTATGTTTTCTGACCGCGCTCCACCATCGACGGTGATGTGTGCCGCAGGATACATTTTTTTTATTTCCCGAATTTTTTCGAGCGCGATTTCTTGAAAAGGTTGCCCGCTCCATCCCGGTGTCACTCCCATAATACACACATGCGCGCATTCGTTTGAAAGATGCGAGATCGGTGTTTCAGGGTTTAGTGCAACAGAAACTCGGTCGTTGTCGCGGCAGAGGGATGCAGCTTGCGTGGTCGTTTCTTCGTGAAAAATAACGCGGCGTGCACCAGCGGCGAGCCATACCGGAATCACATATTCTGGATTTGCAACCATGAGATGCGCTTCAAAAACAATTCCCGCGAGCAACTCCTGCATCCGTTCCGGTGGCGCCCATGTGGTGTTCTGTACAAAAATACCGTCCATGACATCGATGTGGAGCGGCGCACCGAGCGCCCGCACCTTTTTGACCTTCGTCATGAATTCATTTTCAGAATGCGCGAGAATTGCGGGATGAATTTCACTCATTTTTTTTCGTACTTGGAAATTTTTCGTAAACGCCGCACGTGACGCGCATCGCCAGAAAATTTTGTGGTGAGCCAGAGGAGAATCAGAGCAAGCGATTTCTTTTTTGTGGCCGTGCGACTCCCAAGGCACAGCACGTTTGCATCGTTGTGTTCGCGCGACATTTTTGCGGTGTATCGATCGTACACGAGCGCCGCACGCACGCCGCGAACTTTATTCGCCGCGATGCATTCGCCGATCCCGCTCCCTCCGAACACGATTCCTACTGCGCGACCCTTCGCTGCAGCGACCGCCTCGGCTGCGGGAATGATGAAGTCAGGATAATCAGAAGAGGTCTCCTCAAAAGCACCGTGATCGTGCACGTGATAGCCTCGCCGAACGAGTGTGTCCTTCACGGCATTTTTAAGCTCAAGCCCGGCATGATCGGTCCCGAGGTGGACGGTTGGCTGCAGGAGTTTTTTCATAGTGTTTATGGTCGAATCCTGTGTATTTTAGCATTTTTGTGCGGAATTGTCACGCTGGGTTTTAGCAGGTAGGCTTGACTTTTAAGGAGAAATGTGGTAGCCTCATCGAGATCGTCATTCGTCTTTCCATACTGGAAATCGCGGAAAAGCGGTCGACACCGTCTCAGGAGTCTAGATGCCAACAACAACCTCAACGACACAAAAGTTGAGCCAGCGCGAGTGCGGCTGGTTCATCGCCCTTTTCCCCTACATCCGCCCAGTGACGCTCCGCGGCGTGCGGC
>JAHFIV010000016.1:6670-20794 GCA_023246225.1 bacterium | reverse complement strand
GCGTGATGGGTGGTGAAGAGACTGGCGTGCATGAATCGACCAAGACGATCGTGTTTGAGGCAGCGACTTTTGATCCCGTCTCGGTTCGTCGTACTGCACGCGCGTTGCATCTGCACTCTGATTCGTCGCTTCGTTTTGAAAAAGGATTGTCAGAGGAAGCGACACAAGCGGCACTCGCGCGTGCGGTGGAACTTTGTGCGCAAGTTGCGCTCGGACGAGTTGCGAGCGCGGCCACCGATCTTCGTAGTGGAGCGCATAAAAAAATGAAGCTCGCATTTCGTCCCGAGAAAGCTGAGCAACTGATCGGCGTTGCGATTTCTAAAAAAGAGATGGTGGGGATCTTGAAATCGCTCGGATTCAGCGTTGCTGGTTCGGGTAAAAAATTGGAGGTGGCGGTGCCGTACTGGCGCGAACGCGACATAGAAGATGAGCGTGATTTTGCGGAGGAGATCGCGCGCGTGCACGGCTATCACAACCTGCCATCAGTGATGCCGGCGGGTGAGATTCCTGTTGGACCGACCGATCGTCTTTTAGATGAAGAAACGCGCGCAAAAATATTTTTTAAAGGTGCGGGGTGCACTGAATTGCTTTCGTATTCGCTTGTGCCTGCATGGCATTTTGAGAAATGCGGTATCCCTGTTGCTGATGCGATTCGTGTTGCGAATCCGTTATCTGCTGACTTTGAATTTCTTCGGTACAGTCTTGTGCCGGGGATGCTCCAGACGATCCAAGAAAATCAAGGATTGTTTTCTGGTGGTCGATTATTTGAAGTGAGCAACTGTTATGTAAAGAGAGATGGCGAACTTCCTGACGAGCGTATGGCGCTCGCTGCGGGAGTGTACGGCGCCGGAGACGACGACCGGCTTTTTCGTGAAGCGAAAGGGTTGCTTGAAGGATACGCAGCGGAGGTTGGGGTGCAGTTGTCGTTCGCACGGCGAGAGAATGGCCCGTTGCATCATCCGGGGCGCACCGTCGATGTTTTCGCGGCGGGAGATCGTATCGGCTGGCTCGGTGAAGTTCATCCGAACGTGCTTCGCCGGTATGGGATCGATGGCCGAGTAGTAACGTTCGAGATCGACCTTGCGGCGATGCTCTCTCGAAAGAGTACGCATCGCAAGTACGTCCCGATTCCGCAGTTTCCGAGCGTGCTTCGTGATCTCGCGCTCATGCTCGATGAACGTACAGAGTATGACGATCTTCGCGCAGCGATCGCATCTTCGAGCCCGCTTCTTAAAGAAGTCGAACTATTTGATGTGTATCGTGGGAAAGGCGTTGAAGTAGGAAAAAAATCCCTCGCAATGCACCTTACGTTCTCTGCGCCGGATCGCACACTCACTACAGAAGAAGTAGACGTAGAGGTGGTGCGTATAACCGCGAGCGTGAAAGAAAAATTTTCTGCAACGGTTCGAGGATGACGAGGTAGCCATTAATTTGCTATACTTTTTTCATCATTCCCGGTTGTCCACACATACCTTTAAAATAAAAATATGATGATAGAAACGAGCAAAGACGTATTGTTTGTGGTGCTGGCGTTTTGTGCGCTTTGGCTCACAATATTTTTGTCATGGCTTTTGTATTATTTGATTGCGCTTCTTCGCGATACGGAAACAGTGGTGAAACAAGTGAAGGGAGTGGTAGAAAAAGTTGATTCTTTGCAGCATGCGGTGCATGACAAATTCGAGCGATCCGCTGCGTCGCTGACACTTATCGCGTCCACAGTTAAGGAGTTGGTTGTGTGGGGGATTCAGGAACGGAGTAAAACACGATCAGTGAAAGCGCCAGCAAAAAAGAAATAAGTAGTACGACATTTGCAACAATTCGCCCTCGAAAGGCGAATTTTTGTATAGAAATTATTTTTCGCGTAGTATGAGAAGAGGTCTTTTTAGGAAGAGGATCAGTCATGAGAAACAGCGAGAGCATCGATCATCGTTTTGTTACGTTGCATGCGTTGTTCCTTCCATACGTCGTGCCGATCATTACAGAGAAGATTAACAGCTATTTTGATTCGCTGCATCTGTCAAAAGATGAGTTGCGCGCAGTTCTCGCACTCGTTCGAGATCGTGTTCTCGCCGATGGTGGTACGCCCGCCAAGGCGAATGCGATGGCGAAGGAGATGGGGCGGACGATTCGGAAACTCAAGAATACTCCTCTGAAAACGAGAGAGGAGGTGATCGAGTACTCTGCGGACAGTGCCACGGCGGCAACGATCATCGGCTGGATCACTGCGCTCACGAACGGTGCGCCCGGCAATCTGGACGACGAGCGCACGCTTGATCTTGCGACGCTCGACGACGCCATGTTGCCACCCCTCGATGAGGGAACGAAGATGTTCTTTGCCCTCATTCTCGCAAATACGGAGTTCGAATTCTCTGATGCGCGAGCGGTGCTTGTTGCAGTGCGCAAGTCGTTTCCGAAGGGGCAGCAGCTTCCGGAAGAAGCGATCTCGTTCCTTCTCGAGGACAACATCACTGTGGATGACGGCTCTTAGACTCAGCCCCGTATTACCTACGGGGCTTTATTGTTAGGCCTACACCGAGTATTCTTGAGGAGAATATGCCCTCCCGTTTCGTCCATCTCCACGTCCATAGCCATTACTCGCTCCTTCAGGCTTTACCGCAGCTGGATGAGCTGGTTGCGGCCACAAAAAAGGCGGGGATGGATGCGGTTGCACTCACCGATTATGGTGCGGTGTATGGTGTGATCGAGTTCATTCAGGAATGCCAAAAAAAAGAGATCAAGCCGATCATTGGCCAGTGCACGAACCTTGCGCTCGACAAACACACCGATAAACGTCCGCGCATCGATGACAAAACACATCAACTGGTGTTGCTTTGCGAAACCGAAGAAGGGTATCGCAATCTTTTAAAGCTTACGACAATCGCGCATCTTGAGGGATTTTATTACAAGCCGCGCATCGACAAAGATTTGCTGCGTACACATCATCGCGGATTGATTGCGCTCTCCGGCGGGAAGCGTGGCGACATTTGCAAAGCGCTCGCGATGGATGAGTTCGGCAAAGCGGAGGAGCTTGTGAAAGAATACGTCGAAATTTTTGGCGAAGGAAATTTTTTTCTTGAACTACAAGATCATCCAGAGCTCGATGAGCAGGTTGCGCGCAATCGTGATCTTCTGAAACTGTCGAAAGCGACCGGCGTGCCTGTCGTTGCGACGAAAGACGTGCATTATCTTACTCGTGCAGAATCCGAAGCGCACGACGTGCTTCGTTGTATCGGTGATGGAAAAAATCTCGATGATGATCGTCGTTCGCGCATGACCGATGCAGATTATTCTTTTGTGTCCGCGGAACACATGGAAAAAGCGTTTGCTGATGTTCCTGAAGCGATCGAGAATACGCGCCGCATCGCCGATCGGTGCAACGTCAAACTTGAGCTCGGGAAGTGGAACTTCGCAGACATCGCAATTCCAGAAGGTGAAACGTATGAATCGCAGCTGCGAAAGCTCGTGTACGAAGGCATTGCGCGCAAAGTTCCAGATATTACTCAGGAAGTGAAAGACCGTTTGGAATACGAACTCAACATCATTTGTAACAAAGGATATTCGCCGTATTTTCTTGTGGTGTCTGACTACATGCGATGGGCGAAAGATCACGGCATCATGACCACAACGCGAGGTTCGGCTGCAGGATCGCTCGTGTCGTACGCGATCGATATCGTTCCGGTAAATCCGCTCGACTATAAATTACCGTTCGAACGATTTTTGAATCCGTTTCGTCCCTCACCACCAGATATCGACGGCGACTTTGAAGATACGCGGCGCGATGAAGTTATCGCTTATGTGACAGAAAAATATGGACGCGATCGTGTCGCGCAGATCGGCACGTTCGGTACGATGGCTGCGCGTGGTTCGGTGCGTGACGTCGGTCGAGTGCTCGGACTTCCGTACGCACTTTGCGATCGCATTTCAAAAATGATTCCGATGGGGAGCCAGGGATTCCCGATGACGATCGCGCGCGCGATCGATATGACGCTCGACCTTCGAGAAGAGATCGATAAAGATCCGCAAGTGAAACGTTTGCTCGAACTTGCACAGAGGGTTGAGGGTTCCGCGCGCCATGTCTCCGTGCATGCGGCGGGAGTCGTGATCGCTCCGCGTCCACTCACTGAATACACTGCGCTCCAAAAAGAATCTGGGGGAGAAAAATTGATCACGCAGTACGAAATGAACTCGATTGAGGCGGCAGGCGTACTCAAATCTGATTTTCTTGGTATTCGTAACCTTTCGATTCTTGGCACTGCGGTGAAAATTATCAAGCGCACAAAAAACGTCGACATCGACATCACGAACATTCCGCTTGATGATGCGAAAACGTACAAAATGCTCGCGGATGGTGAAACGACAGGAACGTTTCAGCTAAACGGTGCGGGCATGACGCGATATCTGAAAGAACTGAAGCCGAGCTCTATTCACGACATCATGGCGATGGTGGCGTTGTTTCGTCCGGGGCCGATGGATTCGATTCCAGAATACATTCGTCGAAAACATAATCCGTCGCTCGTGTCGTACCTCGATCCACGTCTCGAACCGATTCTTGATAAGTCGTACGGCATCATGACCTATCAGGACGACGTTCTTCTTACTGCGATTCATATCGCTGGCTACAACTGGGAAGAAGCGGACAAGTTGCGCAAGGCGATGGGAAAAAAAATTCCTGAAGAGATGGCCAAACAGGAAGAAAAGTTTTTGAAAGGGTGCGTGAAGAACGGCACCACCGACGCGATGGCGCGACAACTGTGGGAATTGATCAAGCCTTTCGCTGCCTATGGTTTCAATAAATGTTTGGCGGGTGATACGAAGGTGATGGATCCGAAAGAAGGGACGTATCGTACGATTCGTGAGTTGTATGAGGCGGGTGCTACGGGAACCGTTGTGGCGCTAGGGAAGGATCTCGTGTTGCGCTCGGAGCCGCGTCTCCCGGTCGTACAGAACGGTGTGAAACCAGTGTTTGAACTCACAACACGATTAGGAAAGAGGATTCGAGCGACCGAAAATCATCCATTTTTAACAACTGATGGTTGGATGCGACTCGATCGATTGCAAAAAGGATTTTGCATCGCTGTCGCGAGACGGATTCCTGACGTTGGCGAGACAGTTGCCTGCGGAATGAAGGCGGATGTTCCCTATATCGCACGTATGGAGATGGCGCTTCCGGAGGTCGGCTTCGCACAGCTTGCCCGTGGTGTCGGGCCTTCGTCACGATTTTTTGCTCGTGACCATAAGCGTACTGGTTTCCTGCAACCCGGAAACATCCCTGAAAGTGATGTGTATTGGGATGAGATCGTATCAATTACTGCGAAGGGTAAAGAGATGACGTATGATCTCGAGGTGCCGGGTAGTCACAATTTTGTTGCGAATGACATTGTTGTACACAATTCCCACGCGGCGGCGTACGGAATGGTGGCGTATCAGACGTCATACTTGAAGGCGAATTGGCCTTCTGAGTACATGACCGCGGTGCTCTCGGCAGAATCTGACGATGCAGATACGGTCGCGACCGTTGTTGCAGACTGTAAAAAAATGGGAATCAATGTGCTCCCTCCTGATGTGCAAGAGTCCGGTTCTGATTTTACGTACATCGATGATACGAACATTCGATTCGGGTTGCTCGCTATTAAAAATTTAGGTTCCGATATCGCTGCAGCGATCATTGAAGAACGCGTTGCGCGCGGAAAGTTTAAAGACATCGCTGATCTCGCTTCTCGTGTTGGTTCGAAAAATTTTAATAAAAAATCGCTCGAGGCACTGATTAAAACTGGCGCACTCGATTCGCTTGGCGAGCGCAATTATTTACTCGCGGGCGTTGAACAGATTCTTGCGTATCATAAGGATGCGGTAAAAGATTTATTGTCGGGTCAGAATAATCTTTTTGCTTCGTCGTCTGCGAACGCGCCAGCACGCGGCGAGTTGAAGCTGCGCGCCGTACCTCCTGCGACTAAGCGTGAGAAGCTGGCGTGGGAGCGCGAACTTCTCGGGTTGTACGTTTCTGAGCATCCCTTTAAAGAGTATGCTGATTTTTTTGGCGAGTCGCTCACGACAGTCGCTGAGCTGCCACAAAAAAAAGGTCTCGGCCTTGCGCCCGTGGCGGGGATCATTATGGATATTCGTATTATTTTTACGAAGAAAAAAAATGAACCGATGGCGTTTGTGAAACTGGAAGACATGACCGGTACTATAGAGGTGGTCGTTTTTCCCCGTACCTACAAAGAAAATCTTTCGGCTCTTATTAAGGATACTGCGGTGTTGGTTGAGGGTAAGGTTGAGGAGAAAGATGGCGAAATGAAAGTGCTCGCAGAAAAATTGACCGTTCTTACTAGCGACTCGATCACCTCGACGCGACAGATGTTATCGTACGCAAAACGAGATTTTGTTCCGCCGAGCGCGACACTTCTCGCGGAGAAGTCGCATATTTGTGTTGCTGTACCATCAAAAATGGCACCGTCGCTCGCAAACGAATTGAAGCGTGTCTTCTCTGAAAATCCTGGTTCGCGAAAAGTGTTTCTTCTCGTAAAAGATAAGGAAAATCCGCATAAGATTGAAACCAGCTTTTCGATCGCATTTTCTGGCGACACGATCGCAGAGATTGAAAAAATTGTGGGAAGGGGAGCGGTGCAAGAATAAGCTGTAGAGTCTCGCGCAAAAAATGCTATACTGTATTCATGATCCCTAAGCGAGATGAAGATAGTGAGTTGCGCAATCCGACCGCAGTATACGCGCCGTCGGTGAGTTTGTATCGTCGTATCGCGACGTTGTTTCTCGCGCTCACTGCGGGTGTGGTGCTTCTTGTTGCGTATGTGGTGTTTGCTCACGCAGATGTCGTCATCCTTTCGAAACAAAATGAAGTGAAAGCAGATTTTCTTGTTGATATCGCGCGTAGTCCAGGTGAAGGAGAGGTGAAGGGCGACGCGCTCGAAGTACAAGACTCTCTCACACAAACATTTCCTTCGGCTTCGAGTGGTGGTGTTGATGCGCAGGCTGAGGGGCAGGTAAAGATTTCAAGTAGTCTCGGCCGTAGTCAAACATTGATCGCAACAACCCGATTACTTACTTCCGATCAGAAGTTGTTTCGTATTAAGAAAACTGTTGTCGTCCCTGCGAGCGGCTCGATCGTTGTCGATGCATTTGCAGATCAGCCAGGAACGCAAGGAGAGATCACTAGTGCAAATTTTAGTATTCCTGGTTTGAATGCTGATTTACGTAAATATTTTACCGCCGCTGTTGCTTCTCCGTTCACGGGAGGAAAAAAAGACGGAAGAATAATTACGCAGCAGGATATCGATAAAGCCTCAGAGGTGGTGAGTGCCAAACTCGGTGAAGATCTTCGCGGTCGCTTGGAACAGAAAGCGAAAGACGGAGGATCATCGATTGATGGTGAAGAGATCAAACTGGAAACAGTGAGTAAGACCACCGATGTGACGGTTGGTTCGAGCGCGGAGCAATTCGTTCTTACGGTTACAGTGAAAGCAACCGGAGTGTTTTATGATAAGGCGGCGTTCAATGCGATCGTCCGTGCGAAACTTTCTGAACGAATGATGGAGAATCATGCATTGTTTTCTGTAGACGAGGGATCGGTAACCAGGGAAGTTGATAAACGTGATCTTGCGGCCGGTCGAGTGAATCTCCAAGTGTCTGCGAAGGGAACGGAGATGCTGTCATCAAAGTCTGCATCGCTTGATCCACAAAAGTTGACCGGTATCAGTGTCGATGCCGCGCAAAAATATTTACAAAGTCTCGACGGTGTCGCATCGGCCTCGGTTCGTACTCGACCGTTTTGGATCGGGCGCATGCCGAACGTTGCAGATCATATTCATGTGGAGGTGCGATAGGAAGTAGTGGGGAGACGCATCCCTACTTTTTTGTCATTCCACCTCCGTATTGTCATTCCGGCCCCCTCTTTTGTCATCCTGAACTTGATTCAGGATCCAGAAAAATTGTTTGGCTTTACGTTTCTGGATTCCGGCTCGGAGGCCGGAATGACAAAGATAGGTCCTGAGTGACAAAGTAGAGCTTGCCCTTGCCGGTCAAGGACGGTATCCTTTCTTCGTTGTTTTGTTTTTGTTTTTCCTCTTATGGCAGCCAAAAAACCTTCAGAATTTACCCCTGTCGATACCATGCGGCATTCGGCCGCGCATGTGCTCGCCGCTGCGGTGATGCAGATGTTCCCTGACGCCAAGCTCGGTGTCGGTCCGGTAATTGAAAACGGCTTTTTTTACGATCTCGATCTGCCTCGTGCGCTCACCCCGCTCGATCTTCAAAAACTCGAGGCGCGCATGGCGAAAATCATCCAGCGCAATCAACCGTTCGTCCGCGAAGAGATGCCGCTCGACACCGCGATCGAAATGTTTCGCGCGATGAAACAAGATTACAAAGTAGAATTGCTCACCGCACTCAAAACCAAAGGAACGACCGCGGTTTCTGAGGAAGAGTCGGTGGATATCGACGCTGCAAAAAAAGATACCGCCTCGGTGTATCGCACCGGCGAGTTTGTCGATCTTTGCCGCGGGCCTCACGTAGAGTCGTCCGGAAAAGTTGGCGCGATCAAACTCCGCTCGATCGCGGGCGCGTATTGGCGTGGCGATCAGAACAACAAGCAGCTCCAGCGCGTGTATGGTCTCGCGTTTCCCACAAAAGTCGACCTCGAGAATTATCTGAAGATGATGGAGGAGGCGGAGCGTCGTGATCATCGCAAGCTCGGTGTAGAGCTCGATTTGTTTGTATTTTCAGAACTTGTCGGACCAGGACTCCCGCTTTTCACGCCGCGCGGCCAACTGATCCGCGAACTTCTCGACGGTTTTGTGCAGGAGATGCGTGCGAGCAAAGGGTATCAACGCGTTGAAATTCCGCACATCACCAAAAAAGATTTGTACGAGAAGAGCGGTCACTGGGCGAAATACAAAGACGACCTTTTCAAATTTAAGACGCGAGAAGGTCATGAGTTTGCGATGAAGCCGATGAACTGTCCGCACCACACGCAGATCTACGCGCGTCGTCAGTGGAGCTATCGTGATTTGCCGCAGCGCTATGCGAACTCAACGATGTGCTACCGCGATGAGCAGACGGGGGAGCTCTCCGGTCTCTCGCGTGTCCGTGCGTTTACGCAGGATGATGCGCACGTGTTTTGTCGTATGGACCAGGTGAAAAAGGAGATGGTCATGATTTGGGAGATCGTGCAAAAGTTTTACGCTACGTTCGGTCTCAAACTCAATTTACGTCTCTCTCTTCACGACTCGAAACATCCCGAAAAATATCTCGGTGATAAAGGGCTGTGGAAGAAAGCCGAGGACGCGCTACGTGAGATCGCCGCGTCGAAGAAGCTTGCGTATGTCGAAGCCGAAGGCGAGGCAGCGTTTTACGGACCGAAGCTCGATTTTATGGCGACCGATTCGATCGGCCGTTCCTGGCAGGTTGCGACGATTCAGCTTGATATGATGCAGCCTGAGCGATTCGACCTCACTTGCGTGAATGAGGCCGGTGAGAAAGAGCGCATTGTGATGATCCACGCAGCGATCATGGGATCGATCGAGCGGTTCATGTCAGTGCTGATCGAACATCTCGGTGGCGCGTTCCCGACGTGGCTTGCACCAACGCAGGTTGCGATCATTCCGGTGGGGAAAGATCACTGGAAAGTGGCGAAGAAACTTTCCGCGATGCTCGTGGAAGAGGGGATTCGTGCAGAGTGGGATGAGCTCAACGAAACCGTGGGCTACAAGATTCGCAAATCAGAAAAGATGAAGATTCCGTACATGCTCGTGATCGGCGACAAAGAAAAGTCGCTGAAAACAGTGAACGTCCGTATCCGCGGGAAGAAAACCGAAAAACGGATGACGCTCAAACAGTTTGTGGTGCATGTGAAGGAAAATGCACAAAAGAAAAAACTCACACCGTAATTCTTTATAAAGACAAGAAAAAATCACCCCACCCTTCGCGAAGGGTGGGGTGATTTTTTTTGTTGGATTTAGAGTTGTCCGAATCGTGTTTCTTTTGGTTGCGATTTTCTACGCATACTCGCGATATTCAATGCTCTTTTTTGCTCTTCAGTAAGCCCACCGAGTTCATTTTTTAACCGTACCAACTCATTCTCTACAGCACCGAGCTGATCTCGAGTGCTTTTATAAGTCTCGATCGCACGGTTACGTGCCTGCACTTTTTTGCTGAATAAACCACCAAGCCAAGAAGTTTTGGCTTCTATTTGACTATCTGGCTCAACGCCTTGGGTGCGAAGATTTTGTTCTGCACGTCTAAGCTGCTCTTTGAGAGAAGGCAACTGATTTTCGAGTTGCTCGACCTGCACAGCCATCATCTCTTGCTCCATGGTACGTCGAGACTCAATTGATTCAACTGCTTTTTCAACCAACCGATCAACTTCTTGCCCTGTGAGATTTTTTACATCTAGGTCCGACTGCGCCACATCGATTTTTTGTAATCTATCAAGCGCTGTTGCGAGTTCTCCTTGATCATGAACGATCTCATTGGGTGACTCAACCTTAAGCGGTCTATCATCTTTTTCTTGGGGTTCATTGAAAAGATTTTTAGTACTTTCTTCATCTAATTCTTTGATTTTCTCCTCTAACATTCTAATGTCATGCACTAGATCCATGGTTATTTCATTTTTAAATTCTGACTCAAGAGTGGTTTTTTTTGGGATATTTTGAAGCTCTCTCCGCTTATCCTTTAGTTTTAATTGTAACGCACGCCGCTGTTCTCCGATGGTCGGAGGTCGCTCTCTCCTTTCCTTTGATGATTTTTCTGCCTTTTCTTTTTCTGCCTGGAGTGTTTCAGCGAGAAGCTGCTCTTTTTTCGCGATTTCTTCATTAATACCTGCAAGATGTTTTTCAAGTCGCTCGGGTTTATTTTTCATCCCCCGATTGTTTGTATAATCTTTTTTAATGGCTTCCAGTTGTGCTATCCCTGTTTCAAGTGCTCGAATTTTATTGATCGTTTGAAGATCTGCAACAGGTTGTGTTACTTCTGCATCATACGACACTGTTTTTTCGTCCTCTTCTTTTTTATCTTCCAACCATTTCGAACTCGAGTCCATCTCAAGGTATCCCGAGTCTATCTCAGCCAAAAGCCTGTCGGCTTTTTTAAAGTCTTCATCTTTTGTTTGATCTCGCAGAGCGCGTAATTGCTCGGGCGTCATGCGCACGCTTGTGGCAGCTTCTGCTGCCTCTTCCTTCACTTTTTGGTCTAAAAGTTCTCCTCCTCTTTTTGTCGAAGGCGCCTCTTCTTCAATAATCATGTCGTCGGTTACCTCTATCGCCGCATCTTCACCCGCCGCATCTTCATCGTTTGGAAGTTTTATTGGTTTTTCCACCTTTGGCGGTTTGTTTTTCTTCATAGCTTCTTCGGGGTTAAATCCACGTTCAGCACTCATCATAAGAGTTGAGAATAAAGTGACTTGAAAATTTTAGCATAAAGGTGCGTATTTTACGAAACGCATAGCGATCTACTTTAGGAACCGCTAAAAAACTCTCTTCCAACGGTAAACGGCTATTTTTCCCGTCTGGAACATAGTTTTCCAGAGGTTCCTTAAGGATCGATTCCTCGTATAGCTTAGCAGAAAAATCGGGTTTTGTCAAGCGAAATGTTTTATTTTTTTGCGAAGATAAGCCAAATTTTCGTATTGACGAGCGTCATAAAAAACGCTACATTATGCGAGATTATGCCGCGAACGAAATACCATCTCATCACCTACGGCTGTCAGATGAACAAGTCAGACTCTGAGCGAGTCGCGACTGTGCTTGATCGTATGGGGATGGAGGAAACCGATGCAGAAATCGACGCTGATCTGATTTTGATCAATTCTTGTTCGGTTCGACAGACTGCGGAGGATCGCATCTTCGGAAAGATGCGCGAGTTTGAAAAGTTGAAGGCAAAAAATCCGAAGCTCGTCATCGGGGTGACCGGTTGTTTGCCCGGTCGTGATCGTGACGGAAAAATTCGTGCAAAAATGCCAGCGGCAGATCTGTATTTTCCGATCAAAGATCTTCCACAGTTGCCGCGATGGATGGCAGAGTTGAATCCGGAGATCGCGAACATCGGTGATGTGGAAGAGGATTATTTGCGTGTGAAACCACGATACGCACACGAAAAGCAGGCGTATGTGTCGATTCAAACCGGATGCAATAAATTTTGCACGTATTGTGTGGTGCCATTTTCACGTGGGCTCGAAAAAAATCGTCCGGTTGCAGATATTCTTTCGGAAATTCGAGAGCGGACCGCACAAGGAACGGTGGAGATTACGTTGCTCGGTCAGACGGTGAATTCTTATCGCGCGCCGGATCTGGCGATGTTTGCCACGACGAATCCGTACAAGACTGAATCCGGAGCAAGTTTTGCGGCGTTGCTTTGGGAGATCAATCAGATTCCCGAAATAGAGCGCATACATTACACCGCTCCGCATCCGATACACATGACGGATCAGGTGATCGATGCACTTGCTCTTCCCAAACACGTGAATTATTTGCATCTCCCAGTGCAGGCGGGGAGTGATGAGGTGCTCAGGCGGATGAATCGACGGTACACTGCAGCGCAATTTCTTGAGGTGATTCGTAAAGTTCGTTCGCGCGTGCCGGGGATTGCGATCGGTACTGACATCATCGTTGGGTTTTGCGGAGAAACCGACGCGCAATTTGAAGAAACGGTTGCGTTGTATAAAGCCGCTGATTTTGATATTTCGTACACCGCGATGTACAGTCCGCGATCAGGAACCGCGGCATATAAAGCGTTCAAAGATGATGTGCTTCGCGCGGAAAAAAAGCGTCGTTGGCTTGTGCTGCAGGATTTGATGGAGCAGACCGTTCTGCGAAAAAATCAGGAGTATGTCGGGCGCACTGTAGAGGTACTCGTGGACGGCTGGGAGCACGGAGTTGCGTCAGGGCAATCGCGTGAGATGAAACTCACGCGGTTCAATGCGACCGCCGATCTTCGTGGTTCGACCGTGCACGTTGCGGTGAAGAAAGCGTTCGAATGGATGCTCTCCGGAGAATATGTCGACACGATCAGGTCTTCCTAAGTTGATCGCGATCGTTGGGCCGACTGCGTCGGGAAAAACCGACCTCGCTTTGTCGCTCGCAAAAAAATTCGGTGGAGAAATTATTTCCGCAGATTCTCGTCAGTTTTATCGTGGTACGGAGATCGGATCAGATATCATTCCGGGGAAATGGGTAAAAAAATACGGCCGGCGCACGTATGTCGCCAAAGGCATACCGCATCATCTTGTTAGTTTTTTATCTCCCTCGAAGACGTTCACCGCTGCGGAGTTCAAGGATCACGTGATTCGTATCAGTCGTGATATCATCGCACGCGGGTCTGTGCCGATGCTTGTCGGTGGTACCGGTCTTTTCATCCGCGCAGTGGTGGAGAATTTTGATATTCCTATCGTGCCACCAAATAGCGTGTTTCGAGCGAAAATGGAAAAGAAGACGACGGGGGTGTTATTCGCGATGCTTCGGCGACGTGATCCGGTGTACGCCGCGCGTATTCCAAAAAATAATCGTCGGTACGTCATCCGTGCACTTGAAGTGATCGATGCGACCGGTCAGCCGTTTTCCTCTGCGCAGGGGAAGGGGGCGCCGTTGTTTGATGTGCTCGAGCTCGGCATCCGTCGTGATCGCGAGGTGCTTTACGCTCGGATTAATGCGCGAGTGGATGCCATGATGAAGCGTGGTCTCATGAAAGAAGCGAAACGCCTTGGAAAGCGCTATGGCTGGTCGATTCCCGCGATGACCGGACTCGGCCATCGTCAACTTGGCCTGCATATTCAGGGGAAGATTTCGCTTGAGGAAGCGGTGGAGCTCATTAAGCGTGACACGCGGCGGTATGCGAAGCGGCAGCTCACCTGGTTTCGGCGTGATAAGCAGATTCTGTGGGTCAAAAATGAGGCTGAGGCGGTGCGCAAAGCGAAGGTGTTTCTTAAAAAGTGAAATCGCAAGCGAGCGCGTTTTTGGTGGTGGGAAGCTCTTTTTTCTTCATCCCCGGATCGCGGTCTGAGGCAAGCCTTTTTGGCTTATTTTAGCGATTTTAATCGTATCTCTTCGAGAGAAAAGTGGTGGGGGACTAGCCTTATTTCGCCTTAAGTGCTATACTGTATACAACGTTAAGTTACCT
>JAHFIV010000016.1:0-6660 GCA_023246225.1 bacterium | reverse complement strand
TACTGCGTTAAGTGCAAAGAGAAGCGCGAAATGAAAGACGCGCAGAAGGTTGCAATGCCAGCGAAAGGCGGCGGTACACGCCCAGCGATGAAGGGCAACTGCTCTGTCTGCAGCACCGGCATGTTCAAGATCCTTCCAAAGGACGCGGCGTAAACAGTCGCGAGAAAAAGACCCCATGGCGGGGTCTTTTTCGTTATCTCTTCTTGTTATTGTTGCCATCGTTTTGTCATTCCAGCCTCCCTTTTATTGTCATTCCGGGCCGTGGCACGTCGGTCGCGACCAACGTGCCGTGGCCCGGAATCCACATATAAAAAAACCGAACGATTTCCGTTCGACTTTTTTTACGTTTCTGGATTCCGGATCAGGTCCGGAATGACATGTTCCGGATCAGGTCCGGAATGACAACGTGTGAGGTTAGTTTTTTAACTCTTCCTCAATTAATTTTCGGGCAACGTCCGGTGGCGCTTTTCCACGCGTCATTTTCATCATTTGTCCCACAAGAAATTGGACCGCATTGGTTTTACCGCTTTTCCAATCCTCGACGACTTTCGGATTTCCTGCGATCACATTTTTTGCAACCATCTCCAGTTCTGCGGCGTCATTCATCTGACCGAGGTTCATCTCTTGCATCAGCGCGGAAGGATCTCGGCCGGTTGCAGTCATCTCATCGAGGAGTACGAGCGCGTTCGTTCCGGTGATTTCTTGCTTGTGAATCAGGGTGAGAAGTTCTGCAAAATTTTCTGCGGTGACAGGGAGGTCTTTCCAGTGATGAATTTTTCGTTCGGTCATGACACCACCGAGTTTTGTCAGTATCCATCCTGAGACGAGCCTTGCGAATTGCTCTCGATTTTTTTCCAAGGGTTCATGGTCGCCACTATCCTTCGTGGTTGACGCGACCCACTCGCGCAGTTCAGAGACCACCTGCTCGGCGTAGTCCGCGAGATCTTTATCATCACAAAATGTACGACTGTCCGATTCGGAAAAACCGTACTCTTCAACGAATCGTCGTCGCCGTGCTTCGGGTAGTTCAGGTACACGTCCGCGCAAACTTTCTGCAAGTTCTTGCAGCATGAGCGGTGGAATGTCCGGTTCGGGAAAATAGCGGTAATCGCTCGCATCTTCTTTTGTCCGCTGCTCAACCGTGATGCCGCGTACATCGTCCCATCCGCGCGTTGATTGTTTCACGACAGGCTTGCCATCGACCCATAGTTTCGTTTGTCGTTTGATTTCGTATTCGAGCGCACGTTCAACGGCGCGAAATGAGTTGATATTTTTTACTTCGGTTTTCGGATTCAACTGCACCTTCCAATTATCAACGAGATCCTGCTGAGGACGTTCACGGAGAGAAATATTCGCGTCACAGCGCAGATGCCCTTTTTCCATCTCAGCGTCTGATACGCCGAGATAGCGCATCATCAGGCGTAGTTCTTGGAGAAACGCTTTTGCTTCGTCAGGTGAGCGCATGTCGGGCTCAGTGACGATCTCGATGAGCGGTGTGCCACCACGATTAAAATCGACATAGCTCGATGTGCCGTCCTCTGCGTGCACCAACTTCGCCGCATCTTCTTCGAGATGTG
This sequence comes from bacterium, assembly GCA_023246225.1. Taxonomy (GTDB): domain Bacteria; phylum Patescibacteriota; class Patescibacteriia; order SG8-24; family SG8-24; genus JAHFIV01. The sequence continues at coordinate 5,083 of JAHFIV010000016.1, read as the reverse complement.
CGCGATGAATACGAACGTCAATATTACGACGTTTGCCATCAGTGGTTGGTACGCTCACGCGCAGGGTTCCTTTGGAAACGATCGGAAGATCGTACTGCGAAATTTGGTATCCCTTCGGAAGATCAGGATAGAAATAATTTTTGCGATCGAATTTTGATTTTTCGGTGACCGTACAACCGAGCGCAAGTCCGACGAGTACACCGAACTCCACCGCTTGTTTGTTTACGACGGGAAGCGTGCCTGGGTGTCCAAGACACACGGGGCAGATGGTGACGTTCGGTGATTCGTATTCTCCGCGATTTGAACAACGACAAAACATCTTGGAAGCTGTTTTGAGTTGCACGTGAATTTCAAGTCCTATGACTGATTCAAGATTCATATATCTGAAAGGGGACTAAGAACCCCAAGCACCTTTCTCTTCCGACTCGTCTGCCGCTGATTTTTCATCACAAACGGTTTCAGATGCACTTAAAGTAGCTCTGCTACTCCTTCGGCATCTGCTCCCATTTGTGACAAAAAATCCTCAGGCAGCCGATCGGTAAAGAGAAAGGTGCTTGGGGTTCTCAACCCCCTTACTCTCTCATTTTCTCATTTCTCTTTCAACTCGTCTGGGTTTGAACAGGGACGCGTTTGAGATCGTGCCACAAGATGAGGTCTGCAGCGAGGTAGAGTGGAAGCGCGAGTCCGTTGATCGCAGCGGTGAGTATCGTTTGTACAAGCATGTGTGAGGTTGAAAGCGATTCTTGTGCAGTGAACTGTCCGAAGAACGCCGCAGAGTCACCGAGGAGTGCGCTCGCGATAAAGTACAATAGGTACGTGACGAACATCACCGCGATGGTGTAAAAAATTCCCGGAAGTGCGAGGCGTAACGCTGTCGTCCACCACCGACCTTTGACCAACGCCCTGCTTGCGGCGAGCGCGGCGCGACCGCGAAGACCATCGAGGATTACGAAATTTTGCGAGAAGCGATATCGCACAAGGAAATAAAAACCGGGGATGAGGAATAAAAATAATCCAGGGACAACGATAGCGGTGACGAGAATCGATACCCAGACCATCGGAACAAGTTTGCGTAGTCCTGGGGTGATCGCCGCTCGTTGACCGGTGCTTCCGTCGCGAAGTTGACTCGCGATCGTTTCGATGAGTGAGATGATGAGCGCGGTGTAGAGCAAAAGGATCGGGAGCGCACAGAGCGTATCGGCGAGCAGGCGAAGAGAGCGAAGGGTGATCAACTGTGCAGTCACCAAAGTAAGCGCCCACTGCACAACACGAAGCAGCGTGAACCAGACGGTGTACTGTGCGTAGGTGCGTACGTTGCGATGAAAATTTCGCCATGCGCCGACGATGATGTCGCCGGAGCCTATCAGGGGTGTTGAGGCCATAACAAAGGGGACAGTGATTCTTTTCTTTTTTAATAGAGGTTCCTTAGTAGGTAGTATAGCAAAAATAAAACCCACTCACGAGGAGCGGGTTCTGCAGGGTCTCTCTTGTCATCCTAATCCACCATCCTTGTCATTCCGGCCTTGAGCCGGAATCTAGAAAAAAATAAAAAAGCCAAACGTGATATACGTTTGGCTTTACGTTTCTGGATTCCGGCTCGGAGGCCGGAATGACAGAGGAGTGGTGACTACGCCGGAACGCGCACCAGAATCGGTGCGACTGCGGCCCAGACTTTTTCGTGGATTTCGGTGAGGGAGAGCAGTTGGCCGTTCTCCACGCACTCGATCAGCACGAAGCCGGGGAATATCCGCGCGATTTCGAGATATGTTTGCTCCGCAGCGGCGAGATGCTCGCGGTTTTCGTGCGCGTCCTTCGCGTTTCCCCGTTTCTCGATCAGTGTGAGTGAGACGTCGACGGGCACGTGCAGAATGACGTTGATGTCCGGTCGAGGAATCTCGAACAATCCGAACTCGAGCTCGTCGTTCCAGCGATAGAACGCCATCCGCTCTGCAGCGTCGCGTTCCTTGGAACCTTGATGTCCCATGTTCGATGCGACGTAGCGGTTTGCGATGAGATTCGTGCCTGAGGCGAGCATGCCTCGGACATCGAAGCACGCAGCGTAGCGGTCGACCGCATACAGGATCGATGCGCGTTTCGCGCCGACTTCGTCTGGTGTGCCGAATTTCCCATCGAGATACGCCTTCACCACTTTTCCGCTGTCGGTGTCGTAGCGCGGAAAAGAGATCGTCGCGACGGGGAGTTGTTCTTTTTGCATGCGCTCAAGGAGCAACTTAGTTTGCTCGGTTTTTCCCGAGCCGTCCGTGCCGTCGATGACGAGAAATTTTCCGTTACGCATACGATTCCTTTTTGTTACAAAAGATCATGGCTTTTGTTCGGGGGTCGCTTCGTCGAGCGTCGCTTCTTTTACACGCTGTCGAGCTTCTTGGTCGGCGCGCGTCCAGAAGTAGTCGCCGTAGTCGGCGAATTTCATCGCCGCACCGCGCCAAGCAGAGCGCGCGGATACCGCCTTATGCATCAGCTGGCACACTTTTCGGTAGGACGGGTGTCCGGCCGGCTGCGTGCGAAGTTCGATCATGTGCATGAGCGCACGATCGTTGATGCCGAGGCTCCACCGCACGCGCGATCCGTGGAGAGTGGCGTAGGACGCCTGTTCCGGGAAGTCGGGGAGCAGTTTTTTATACAGCGCGGCGGCGCGTTGCACGCACGCGTTCACTTTGTCGGTGAATCCTGCGGCGACGAGGTCGTGCGGGATTTCGAATCCGAGGAGCGGCGTGAATTTTTGTCGCTGCTGCGTGCACATTCGGTGCCGCTCGAGATCCTTGTACGTGCCAAAATCAGTGACGAGATCGAACGTGTATGGATACCCAGACTCAAGCGCGCGGCCTGGACGGTCACGGCGCGTGCCGCGCTCGCCGATGTAGGCAGCGATCACTTCGTTCTTTTTTTCTTGACTCATGGTACGCACTGCGTAGCGAATCTGCGTGAGCGGATGCGTCGCGTGCGGATAGAGCATCAGCGCGATCATCAGGTTGTCTTCTTCTTTTTGGAGCGCCTCGGCGAGCCAGGACGGATCGGGTCGGTTCGTCCACGCCATCGCGACCGCTGTTTCGCCACGGTCCGCGAGTTCGAGCGTCGGCGCTTCTGCGGGTCGGACACCACCGAGTGTTCGTGCGGCGAGTGCAGCCATGTGCGTGCGCACCGCGACTGTGTAATCGTTGCGCTTCGCACGTTTCACGTAGCGCGGAATGACCTTGTCGAGCGCGGCGCGAGTTTTCGCGGCGATGTCGTGCGCTTCGGGGATGTCGGTCGTCAGACAATGCGAGAGCACGTTCTGAAAAAATCGACCGTTGCCGAAAATACCGACGTTGGTTTTTGTCGCGATCGGCAGGAGCGCACGCAACGCATCGCACGCCTTCGTGCGGATGTCCGCGTTGTATGTGATGCGAAACGCTTTCTGCATTTTTTCGTCGACGCAGTCCGCGTAGTGTTCTTTCACGCCGTCACCGTTGATGTCGTACTCCGCGCCATCCATCGGTTTGAGCGACGAGTAGTACGCCTTCATCGGCTCGACTAGTTCGCAGTACGTCGCGAAGATGAAGTCCATCGTGGCGACGTACTCTGCGGCATGCGGCGAAGCCATCACCGCGCCGTCGCGGTAGTAGCGGTAGTTGCCGTCCGCATCTTTTTGATCGTAGAAAACGTAGCGCGTGGACTGCTCGATCGGGGAGCCGCCGATGCGACGATCCTCGATCTCTTTCGTTGCGAGAACGGAGATGTTTTCGAACGATACGTGTGCGCCTTCGAGCTCACCCACCGAGTCGTCACCGTACGCGATCAGCACGCGTTCGATCAGATCTCCGGCGCGTACGGCGTCGATATGCCCTTCTTTGATGAACTCCTTGAGGAGCGTCTCGCGGAATCCGCCGGGCGCGCGACTGTACCGTGCGTAGATCGCTCCGACGAGTCCCTGCAGATTGATGACCGCGAACACGTCGGCCTCGGGGTCGGTGACGTACTGCGAGAGCAGGTGGATTTCTTCGGGAGTGAAATTTGGCATAGTCGGCTCCTGCGCAAAAAATGAGTGAGCGAAGAAATTGTACCTCTCTCGGGGGCTGTCGCAATCAGACTGTCAAGAGAGGTCGCTCGGCATCGTGACGACGAGGACTGGTCATCCGGGAGACCGTAAAAATCGCCTAAACTCGTATGCGATTTTTACGCATCGATCAGTCTCCCGGTATGACCAAGTCCCCGTCGTCACCGAACCTCGCTTAAAGATAATAAAAAAGTACCCGCTCTGGTTGAGCGGGCTGGTGGAATGGTGGGACCGCGGGAAGCGATCTCAGGCTGTGGGCGCGTGCGCGACCACATCGATCTTTGCGGCGACGATGAAGTCGTTCTCCGAAAGAGTCTGGATCGCGTGGGTGGTGAGCCTGACGCTGACGAATTTGTAGTTACGCAGCGTGAAGTCCGGGTGGTGACCTTCTTGCTCGGCGATTCCGGCGACGCAGTTCAGGAACGCCATCGCCTCGGTGAAGTTGCGGAACTGGAAGATCCGTTCGATCCAGACCTTGGTTTTGGAGTGCTTGTTGGTGTCGTCGTCCTTCACCCAGGAGGAGAGCAATCTCCAGTTCGGAACCTGCCTATGGAGCTCCGCGACCCGTTCGTCGGTGAGCGGCGGTGTCGTTTTTGTGCATGCGATGCACGACTTGGTAGCGAGATCACACTCGGTAGTTGTAGCCATCAGTCCTCCTTATTACGCCTTTCGGCGTATCTGCGTGTATTGAAACAAAAATATCGTCTTCTGTCAAGAAGGACTGACTTTTTGTCATTCCAGCTTTATCCTTTTGTCATTCCGGGCCGTGACCCGGAATCCAGAACTGTAAAGCCAAACGATTTCCGTTCGGTCTTTTTTGTTTTTCTGGATTCCGGCTCGGAGGCCGGAATGATAAAAGAGGGAGCTGGGATGACAATAAAGGTAGGCCGGAATGACAAAGAGGGAGCCTGTCACGACAGAGGATCGCCACCAACTTACCCCGTCGTTCCAAACCCCCCGCGGCTCGCTGCGGTGGTTTCGTGCACCACTTCTTGTAATTCGCATTTTACAGCAGGAGTGACCATCGCT